>CALCEK010000126.1 GCA_937900125.1 uncultured Treponema sp.
GCAGTTCCCATCTGCAAAATGCTTTGAAGGAAAGAAAGTTTGGGAAGTTAAATGTGACTGTGCATTCCCATGTGCTACACAGAACGAACTTCTTGGCGAAGACGCACAGAAGCTTCTTGATAACGGCGTAAAACTCGTTGCAGAGGGTGCAAACATGCCTTCTAACATCGACGCTGTAAACAAGTTCTTGGCAGCAAAAATCCTTTACGCTCCAGGAAAAGCTAGTAACGCAGGAGGGGTTGCAACATCTGGTCTTGAAATGAGCCAGAACAGTGAGCGCCTTGCTTGGTCAGCTGCCGAAGTTGACGAAAAGCTCCACAACATCATGATCAACATCCACGACAACGCTTACAACACAGCAGTTAAGTTCGGTGCAAAGGACGGTAACTTTGTAAACTACGTGGCAGGCGCAAACATTGCAGGCTTCGTAAAGGTTGCAAATGCAATGATTGCTCAGGGGTTAGTGTAATTAAAATCCATCGGCAACAGGATGTTGCCGGAGAGCGCATTTAATTTGCAGAATGCCATTTCGATGAAAACTCGGGATGGCTTTTTTTTATGCACAGAAGATTTTTAGGTGGAGATTTTATTTTTAGACCGGCATTTTTTGTTTTTCATATAAAAAAATCTGTGGTAAAATAAAAAGACGTATCAGATTATGGAAGCAATAAGTAATATAACGCCGCGCTATTCAGATGATTCTCAGCAGGATTTTATTCCTCAGCAGCAGCTTTCTGCGGGGCAGATTCTCTGTATTATCGGGCGGATGCTCGTGCTTTGCAACGAGACCTACGGCATTGCCAGCTGCAAACTGGCGTACCTTGCGTCGGAGATTGCGGCGCACGTAAATTGGGATAAGCGAATAACGATGAACAATGCAATCTTGCTTGCGCTTCTAAAATCGGTGGGCGACTATCATTTTGATTCAGAAAAGGTCGTTCCCAAAGAAAATCTTACGTCCTCACAGATAAAGGAACGGTATATCTACGCCTATGCCTATCTTAAGAATCTTACCCCGCTGGGCGAGGTTGCGCACAGCCTTCTTTTTTATGATTCTGCGTATAATCCTTCCGTTGCGCAAAAAATGGTTACAATGGAATACGCTTCCATCATCTTCACTGCGGAAAAAATCCTTGAGCTTCTTGAGACCACGAACTTTGCGTATACAGAAACTGATTTTGAAAAATTCGGACTTGCAAAATACAATCCCAAATACGTTGAGATTTTTAAGATAATAGACGCGAACCGCGAGATTTCAAAGAATCTACGGCTTGTTGAGGATTCCCAAAAAAAAGTTGTGTTGCCCTGCGTTCATGAGCTTGAAAAACTGTATCTTACGCTGAAGTTCACTAAGGAAGAGACCGACATGCTCTTCAAACTTATGATTCTTATGCTGGACTTTAAGAGCACAGTTACCGTCTGGCATACGATTCATACTGCAAGCTACGCGGTTTCGCTTGGAAAGTACGCTGGCTGCTCAGAAAACGAACTGAACGAGATTTTTACCGCCGGTGTCCTACATGACTTAGGCAAAATCGGCGTTCCCCAGAGCATCCTTGAATATCCAGGAAAGCTCCGCAACTGGGAATACGGAATCATAAAGCATCACGTAGAAAAAACTGAGGAAATCATCATGGACATCATTCCGCGGCGCATTGCGAACATGGCCATTCATCATCATGAGAAGCTTAACGGCACCGGCTACCCGCGCAATCTTTCTGGTCTGGAGCTTACAAAGGAAGACCAGATTGTGGAGATTGCCGACATCTTGAGTGCATTGGTAGACCGCCGTTCATATAAAGAAGAGTTTGACAGCAGCCGGGTTATTTCAATTCTGATTGAGATGACGGAGCGCGGCGAGCTTGACGAGAATCTTACAATGTACATTTGTGATTGCTTTGATCGTCTGCAGGAGCGCCGTGATTTTTACAGCAATCTTTTGGTTCTTCCTCTTGGTAAAGTAGAAATTGAATATCAGGAAGAAATCTCCCTTGAATTAGGAATGGAATAGTATGACAAAGCAGGAATTAGTTGATCAGATGTCTTCGGAGCTGGGTATAACTAAAAAACTCTGCAACGAGACGCTCAGCACTATGATTGAGGAGATTGTGCGAACGCTGGAAAGCGGCGGAAAATTCACACAGCCTGGCTTCGGAACATTTAAAACTGCCGTGGCGAACGAGCGGGTGGGGCGTAATCCTGCTACCGGCAAAAAAATGCTGTATCCCAAGAAGCGCAAGCTAAAATTCAAGGCATCAGATATTCTGAAAGGAGACATCAATGAATGAATTTTTGACTCCTAATGGACTTGCGGAACGTCTTGTTCAAAAAACTGGAATCAGCATGGAGATTGCAAAGAATTTCTCAACGGTATTTTTTACAATCGTACGCAAAGGGCTGAAGAATCAGGAAACGTTCAGCGTATACAATTTCGGAACCTTCAAAAAAACGTGGATAGAAGCGACGGTGGGTTTGAATCCTTCCACCGGAGAAAAAATAGACATTCCCGCACATTGGCGCATAAAATTCATTCCATGTGCGGCAGTGGCAAAGCGCATTAACCGCCCCTATGCGCATCTTAAGGCAAAAGAGCTGCCGGACGACGCGCCAGACACGCTTGAGGAGCCGCAGACTTCGTCCGTTCCGATTCCAGTGGTGCATGAAGATGCGGATGAGGACGCTGAGCGCGAGGTTGACGAGCCGTTTGACCCGGATTCGGACGATGACGACGATGAGGATTTTACGAATGAGAAGCATAACCTAAAGCTGCTTGTGTATGCGGGAATCGGGTTGTTGTTCCTTATTTTGCTTGTGTCGCTTTTGGTTCGCTCCTGCACCGGACGGTCAAAAAAGGCTCCCGAAAAAACGAGCACGCCGCAAAAAACAGAGCGTCCTGCGCCTGCACCAGAGCCTGTCAAGCAGCCGGAACCAGAGCCGGAGCCTGAAGTTATTGCAGAAGAAATTGCCATTGATGACGAGGCAGAGGCGATACGGGAGGCTTCAGTTCTGTTTGAGTCCTACACGGTTCCTGCGGGAAGCGATTATCACACGATTGCCGGTGAAAAATACGGCAACCGACACTTGTGGCCGGTGATTTATGCGGCAAACAAGGCAACCAAACCAGACCCGGATTTAATCGGCGCGTATTACAGCATTCAAATTCCGGCGCTCCTCGGCGGCGAGGAAGGTAAACAGCAGATTGACGATGCTATTATGGCGGCGTACAACGGCTACCTATTAATGTGCGAGAAGCAGCCAGAAAGCGAGCGGAATGATGAGCGCAGGCGGCTTGCGGTTCGCGTTCTGGTGAGCGGAGAGATACTGCACCCGGGCTTCATTCAGGCGCACAAACGCCGCATCCTGCCGGAATATGCGGCAATGGCTCAGGGAATCGCCGACCATCAGTATGGCGTGATTGAATGAAACAGAGCTTCAAAACACAACGCCCGCGGAACTTGCATTCTGCGGGCGTTTTTTTATGATTCGTACGGAAGGTTACCTCACTTGGAGGCTGTAAGCTGTACCCCGGCGCTTACGGCAAGGTTCGCTCATTTTGCACGGCGCGGCTTTCCTAGTGCGCGCATTGCGTTCAAGATAGCAAGGAAGCACACGCCTACGTCGCCAAAAACTGCCGTCCACATGCTGGTAATTCCTACTGCGCTTAGCACCATGATTGCAGCCTTTACGCCCAGCGAGAAGGCGATGTTCTGATGGACGATTGAGAGCGTCCTTCGCGCAAGCTTTATTGCTTCCGCGATTTTTGCCGGCTCGTCCGTCATGATGACCACATCGGCGGATTCTATGGCGGCATCGCTTCCCAGAGCGCCCATCGCAATTCCCACGTCTGAGCGCGACAGCACCGGTGCGTCGTTTATGCCGTCGCCTGCAAACGCAAGCGTTCCTTTAGGACGCTTTCTGCCGTCGGAAAGCTCTGCAAGCAGGCTTTCTACCTTTAAAACCTTGTCTTCCGGCAGCAATTCCGTGTATACGTCGGTTATTCCCAGCTCTTCTGCGGCCTTTGTTCCTGCGGCTTTGCTGTCGCCGGTGAGCATGACGATTTTTTTGATTCCAAGCCGCCTGAGCGCAAAAATGCTCTGCCGTGCGTCTGCCTTTGTGCGGTCGCTGATGACAATCCAGCCGCAATATTCGCCGTCCATTGCCACATGAACGACGGTTCCAGCAGTTTCCGTCTGTGCTTCGGCAAAGCCGTTCACGGCGTTCTCCTTCATCAGGCGGCTGTTTCCTGCAAGCACGGTTTTTCCGGCTATTTTTACGCGGATTCCTTGCCCGCTGATTTCTTCCGCGTCGGTAACGTTTGAGATGGTGCATTCTGCGGTATGGGTGTGCGCGTTTTTAAGTGAGGTTGCCGTCGGATGATTTGAATAGGTTTCGGCATGGGCGGCAAGCGCTACCAACTCGTCCTCTGGCAACACGTCGGGATTCATAGAATGGATTTCTGTAACCGTAAAGACTCCGCGCGTGAGGGTTCCTGTTTTGTCGAATACAGCCGTTTTAACGCCGGCAAGACCTTCTATTGCGCTGCTGCCCTTTACTAAAATGCCGCTCCTGCTTGCGGCTCCGATTCCGCCAAAGAACGTGAGCGGAACCGAGATGACCAGGGCGCATGGGCAGGATACTACAAGGAACATGAGCGCGCGGTAAATCCATTGTGTCCAGCTGGGGGTTCCTGTGGTAAGAAGACCTACGACAGGCGGAACGACTGCTACGAGCAGGGCGAGCGTGCAGACGAGCGGCGTGTATATTCTGCTGAACCGTGTGATGAAGCGCTCCGTCCTTGTCTTTCGTTCGGAGGACTGTTCTGCAAGCGCAAGAATGCGGGCGGCGGCAGATTCCTGCGCGGGGCGGCTTACGGTTATCTCTAGCGGGGCGTGCGTGTTTATTGCGCCTGAAAAAACGGCGTTTCCTTCAAACACTTCGGCGGGAACTGATTCTCCAGTGAGCATGGAGTTGTCCAAAAAGGATTTTCCCTTGCGAATAATGCCGTCCGCCGGAATGCGTTCGCCGGGTTTTACCAAAATGATGTCGCCTGGTTTGAGCGTTTCTGCATCTACGGTAACTTCCTCTGTGCCGTCAATCAGTGTTGCCTTGTCGGGGCAGAGCTCCATGAGCGCGCTGATGGAGTCGCGGGATTTGTCTACGGCGTAATCCTCAAAATATTCACCGATTTGATAGAACAGCATGACGGCGACCGCCTCTGGAATTTGCCCTATGGCAAGCGCGCCGAGCGATGCAACACTCATCAAAAACTGCTCGTCGAATATGTTTCCTTTGAAAATGTTTTTGAGCGCGCCAAGAATGACGTTCTTTCCGCACAGAATGTACGCCCCGCAGAACAGGACGACGGCGGCAGTCTGGGCAATGTTCATGCCAGCATACATAATGGTAGGAAGCGGTGCATGAAAAAGTATCATGCCAGCGGCAAACAACGCGGCGGCGGCAATGATTTTTTTGAGGGCTGAAGAATCCTCATGTTCCGCGCACTCCCCATGCTCAGAGTGGGAATGTGAATGCCCATGCTCGTGCCCGCAACTGCATCCGCAGTCAAAATGCGCATGCGTATGTTCCGTATGGTTGTGAGCATGACCGTGGCAGCAGTCATGCCCGTGGTTTTCCTCGTGGTCGTGGCAATGCCCTTCGTGCTCATGATGATGTTCGTGGCAATGGCAATGCTCATGTTCTTCGTGTTCATGGCTGGCGTGTATGGGCTGTTCTTGCTGCTGTGAATGCTCGTTATCGCTTTTCATTCGGTTATTCTCCTATGTGGTCAAGTCCTTGGCTCAGGATTGAGGTTACGTGGTTGTCGGCAAGTGAATAGATGAGGGATTTTCCGTCGCGCTCGAATTTTACCAGACCGTTTGTTTTTAGAATGCGCAGCTGGTGGCTTACGGCGCTCTGCGTCATGCCAAGCGCTTCTGCAATGGCGTTCACCGGCATTTTTGATTCCATAAGAACAAAAAGAATGCGGATTCTTGTGGAATCTCCAAAAATCTTAAAAAGCTCGGCAAGGTCAAACAGAGTGTCCTCGTCGGGCATTTGCTCAATAATGTCCTGCTTGTTCATGCATGCCTCTGTAATATTTGAACATTTGTTCATATGTTACAATCGAACGCTGCTGTTGTCAATAGAAAAGTGAATGTACAAAAAAACGCCCCGAAAAATCTTTGAGCGCATTAACGCTGTCGCGGTTTAAGTAAGGGTTATTTTTGGCGGCTTTCTCTAGTGATTTTTCGGCTTTTATTTGGGTGTCGGCAATATCCGCAAAAGACTTTATAGCAGAGTAAGCCGCAGAGATTCCGCCTGCTAAACCTGTAACAGCCTGCGTTACTGGTGCAATGCTTCCTGCTAATTTTACTAAAGAGTTCTTTTTAATCTGTTTTTGAAAAGAGTTAACTTTTTTACTAAGTTCGTCAATCTTGGTTTGCGCATGATTTGTTTCTGCTTCGATTTTTATAGAAATATTCTTTTTACTTGACATATATTTTTTTGTTCCTATATTTACTTATGAAAGGGGGTGTAATATGCTTTATCTTACCTTGCTTATAGTCTTTATAATCCTCTGTGCAAAAACATGGTCGTACTCGGATGACGACGAAGAGATGACTGATGAAGAAATTCAGGTGGCAAACGGCTTTGGTTATCCTGACGAAGACGATTAATCATTTTAACACCTCGGCATTATGCTTTGAATAGTCAAAAAACGGAGGTATTGCATAATGACTTTTATACTTTCAGTTATTATCGTGTATTTTGTATTTAAGAAATTTTTAAATATCCTCTCCCAACGGCAAATAGAAGATGATGAACCGTGGAAACCTGTTTTTGACGGTCGTAATTACGATGATATTATTGACTGGAATAAAAAGCACCCGGATAATCCTGTTCCGCTGAACTAAAGAACAAAAACTTTGCATGGTCAAACATTTCTTTTATTCAAAAAGCGCGTCAAACTCTGCAATCTTCGCCGTTTCTTCGCTGGTAAGCGGCGGAACGATTTTCCAAGCGTTATATAATTTTTGCATCTGCGCCTTGTATTCGGGTGTGTCATTGGCTTTGGGCTGCCATGAGCGGATTTTCATCACTTCATTCAAAGGCGTGTCGTGCAAACCTTCCAGCAAGGCGCGGAATTTGTACCAGTGCAGATTCAAACTTTCGCTTAATAAATCTATTTTGTACTGCTCCATAAAGGCGGCAAAAATCATTTCTGCGTCAAGCTCGTAGTCAATGAGGATGCGGGAGTTTGGCGCGCCGTCCTGCCGGGGAAGCTCTTTAGGCGGATACGCAAAGTGTTAGAGGGCAAGAGGGGATGTCTAAAAAGAATGAATTTCGGTGGTTGAGCTTGTCGAAACCACCACATATAGCGTGTGTGGTCATTTCGACAGGCTCAATGACCGTATGCACGAAACTTATTAGACATCCCCTTTTCAGCGCATTTTGCGCGGGGGGCAAGCCGTTAAGCTTTGACCTTCAGTTCCTCATAGTCCTTTGTGAACTTTTCGGTCAGGTATTTTGTAAGGTCAAATTTGTGCGGCGTGCGGCTGCATGTGCCTATGTACTGCGTGTCGTCGCCCGCCTTTTTCTCATATATGTCCACAAAAACGGTTTCGCCCGAGGTTGTCGTAAGCGTGAACGAGGTCAGCTTGTTCGGCGGAAGCGCTGCGCTGTCGTCAAGCCAGGAGTTTACGTTCAGGAAGCATACGTTGCGAATCCACGATTGTGCTGCGTCCTGATCAAGCTCTATTGCAGGAACGTTGCCTGTGAGCGCCCAAACTGCCTTGTCGCCCGCTTTTGCGGTGTTCTGCAAGCCCCAGGTTTTTGCGCCCATCGTTATTTGTGCGGCTGCAACTGCATTTTCTTCTATAGAATAAACTGTCTTTGCGCGCAGCTCAACGGCGCTCTTTCCAAAGGTGGAGGTAAGGTTTCCGCTTACCAGAACAATGTCTTTTGCGCCGTTCACGGTGGCGTAGGTCTGGCTGCCGGTGGAGCTGGCCTTTCCAATGCGGAGTGCGGCAATCTGCTTGCCGTCCTTTGTGGCGGTTACGGTCTTTGCCTTTTCGTCGGTCAGGTTGTAGCGCGCGTCATAGTCGGCGTTTCCGATTTTTCCAACCTTGTCCAGAACCTTCACTTCTTTGAGCGCCTTAAGCATTGCGTCCACGTCTGACTTTGTCGCAAGGTAGTTGTCGGTATTGATGCTCCAGCCGTTCGCGCCGGCGGTCAGAACGGTCGTTTCTGCTGCGCTCTGAATGGTGATTGTGTCCGGCGAAAGGTCTGTCTTTATGGTCTTTACCGGGCTGATGTTTGCCAAAATTCCCTGAATGATGCAGTCGCAGGCAAGAAGCGCGCATACTACGATAAGGATTATTTTTCTCTGTGTCATACGGTTCTCCTATTTTGTCGCGGTCTCTGCGTCGCGCTCGTCGTTGGGGTTATATGCAATGTGAATGCGCCGGCGGCGGATTGCGCGCAGCCGCCACGTTACAAGACCGGCGATTGCAACAAGAACGGCAAGACCGAACTGGTTGAAGTATTTTACGATGAGCGCAAGAGCGCCCGATGTGTTTGAAAGCGTGTTCAGCGAGAGGCCTTTTGTGCGCATCGTGCAGAGGTCGGCGTTTCCGTTCATGTAGTCAATGGTGTTGCGCACGAACATTGCAATCGGCTCGTTTCCGCTGTCGTTGATAAGCTGGTTGCTAGTGATGTATGCGGTGTTCGCAACAAAAATCTTGCCGCTCTGCGTTCCTTTTGCAAGGTGAGTCGTGGTGGTAAGCGTGTCGTCCGCGTTCTGTTCCTCTGACGGAGATTTTTCAAATGCGCTCTGGAATTTTCCTTCCAAAAGAACGGCAAGGTTATACTGCTTTTCGCGCGATTTGTCGTACGGAGCCTGCATTTGGGGCGAAATCTGGAAGTTTGAGGTTTCTGCCCATGCTTTTGGCGAGGTTTTTGCAAGCACGGTGGCTTTTACGTTCTTGCCAAGCTTTTCGTCATCCAAGGAAATGCTTCCTGGCTGCAAAAGAATGACGTACCCCAAATTCCTTGTGATTACGCTTTTTGCGCTCAACTGCTTTTTTTGAAGCATGGGTGCCCAGTACATGCGGATATTTCCGTAGCCCTGCTGCTGGTAGTTGTAGCATTCCTCGTCAAAAACGTAGTTTGCGTCAAGCGTAGCGCCGTATGCGGTTAAAAGCGTGTTCAGACCGTTGTCTATAGGCGTGTACGTGGGTGCCTGATAGTAGTTTCCCTGCTCAACGCTGAATGGGTCTGCAAAAATCATGACGTTTCCGCCGCGCATGATGAACTGGTCAATTTTGTACAGCTCTTCGGTAGAAAGCGCGCTTTTTGGTCCGTTTATGATGATGGAATTGAGGTTTGCGGGAATGTCCTCTTCCGCAAGCTTTATTTCCTTAAGCTCGTACAGGTCAGAGACAAGCTTCTTGAAGTTTGACTCGCTGCCGTCCGCTGGCTCTAGGTCCGCTTCGCTGTGGCCGGTTATGTAGCCAATCTGCGCGGATTTTGCAAGCAGGCTTTCCAGACTGTCGCCGATTGCGCTCTCAATATTGGAAAGTCCTGCAATGCCGTAGCCGAACAACGAGCGCTGAATGCTGAGCGGAACCGTGCGGAACGCGTCACCGTATTCCAGCACAAGACCGAATACTCCGCTTCCCTCGCTTCCGTCCTTTTCCTTCCATTTGAAAAGCTGAAGACCGTATGTGTCGGCGGCTTCTGCAGCCTCCTCCTGCGTAGGATTCTTGCTTACGTAGGCAAGTCGGTTGAAATTCTTTTTGTTCACCGCGTTGAACGCTGCCTGAATCTGACTGTTCACGTCGTCGTAGCCGTTTATGCGGAACTGCTTGAGGTTGTCGCTTGCATACAGCGTGAGCGAGATGTGTTCGCCGTCAGAAAGCGCAGAAAGCGTGTCTGCCTGAGAAATCATCTTTGAGATTTTTGTGGTCAGGTTGTACTCAAAGCCGGAATCGCTGGTAATGCCGTCCATAAGCTCTATCGAGTCGCCGTAGACGATGGCAAGTCCCATGTAAGCCTGCTTAAAGCCCACCTCGGCGTTCTTTACCTCCTGAATCTGAACCTGCCGGATGCCGTAGCCCTGCGCGATGCGCTGGTTTTCTGGCTTGTTCATGTTAAAGAACGCATAGCTGAAGTTCTTGTTTGCCGCACCCTTGTATTCAACAAGAATGTCCTTTATGTACTGCGCGGTTCCGTTGTAGGGCGCGGGCAGATTGTCGCTGAAGAACACTTTTACAGAAAGCGGCTCCTGCAAGGTTTTTACGACGTCCTTGCTTGCGCCGCTGATTGAGTAGGATTTCTGTCCGGTAAGGTCAAAGCGCAGAAAAGCGCCGCGTCCTGCGATGTTTGCAAGAATCAGGATAAGCACGAACAGAATAAAATCGCTTTTTGAGCTTTTGAGCCAGTCAAGTATCTTTTTCATTTTGCACCTCTATTTGCGCTCGTTCTGCTGGCAGATGACCGTCAGACTGAAGAAGAATGCGGTAAGCGAGATAAAATACAGCAGGTCGCGCGTGTCGATTATTCCCCGCGAGATTGACGTAAAATGCTGGTTTGCGCTGATGAACGCAAGGAAGCTTACAATCGGTCCGGGAAGGAAAATAAGGAATTCGCTTATCATCGTAAGGACGATGCAGATTATGAACGCCGTGAAGAACGCGATAATCTGATTCTTTGTGATTGACGAGGCAAAAATGCCGATTGAGCTGAATGCCGCGCACAAAAACAGCGTTCCAAGATAGCCGCCGATGACCGGTCCTGCGTCTGGGCGACCGAACAGCAGGATTCCAACCAGATACAAAAGGGTAGGGGCTATCATCACAACGGAGCTGATGAATGACGCAAGGAATTTGCCGCAAACCACGTCAAATTCGGTAACAGGCAGTGTGAGCAGCGTTTCGATTGAGCCGGATTTTTTTTCTTCGGAATACATGCGCATGGTAAGCGCCGGAATGAAGAAGGAAAGTACCAGCGGAAGCAGCGAGAACATGTTTCGCAGGCTCGCCCTGTTCTGAAGGTAGAATGTTGTAAAGAACAAGACTCCCGTTATGATAAGGAAAAGTCCCGTTACGATATAGGCAATCGGGCTGGCAAAGTAGGCGCTCAGCTCGCGCTTCATGATGACTGTTGCAGGCTTCTGGATTTTTTTTGTGGTTCCGTTCATTTTTCTGCTCCGTTTTCTGTTGTCAATGTATGGAATACGTCCTCAAGGCTGTTCTTCTGCAGGTACAGCTCAAACAGGTCGTAGCCCTTTTTTGCAATGGCGCGGGCAATCTGAGGGCGTAGCTCGGTGCTTCCGTCTATTGAAACAAGGGCGGTCGCTCCTTCTTCGGCGCTCTCAAATGCAAGCGAGGCAATGCCGTTTATGCCGTTGAGTGCGGCGCTCAGCTCGGCTTCTGTGGCACGGGCAGTCACGCGCACGGTGGCGGCGTTGCCGTACCTTGTGCGCAGCTGTTCCGTAGGGCTGTCGGCAACCAGCTTTCCGCCGCTTATGATGATTACGCGGCTGCAAAGCGTCTCTACCTCGCTCAGGATATGTGTGGAAATGATGACGGTGCGGGTTTTTCCTATTTCCTTGATAAGGCTTCGTACGTCCTCAATCTGGTTTGGGTCAAGACCGCTGGTTGGTTCGTCAAGAATAAGGATTTCTGGGTCGTTCATAAGGGCGTGCGCAAGACCTACGCGCTGGCGGTAACCACGGCTCAGCTCGCCGATGTTCTTGTGCATGACTTCCTTTAAGCCGCATTCCCTGCACAAAAGCGGAACCTTCTCGTTCGCGTTCTGTCCTTGAATGTCCGCAATGTAGCGCAGGTAGTCGTCTACAATCATGTCGCTGTAGAGCGGCGCTGATTCCGGCATATAACCGATTTTTTTCTTTGAGCTTACGGGGTCGGCGGCAATGTCTATGCCGTCAATGGTAATTGAGCCTGATGAGGGCTTCAGGAAGCCTGTTATCATTCTCATCGTGGTTGTTTTTCCCGCTCCGTTCGGTCCCAAAAGACCTACAATCTGACCGGTCGGAATGGAAAAACTAACGTCATTTACCGCACGAAAAGTCCCGAATGTCCGGGAAACGTGAGATACTTCAATCATTTTTGTATTTCCTCCAATTTGTATTCTTAAAAAAACAAACCGCGGCGCCTTTGGTTACGCCGCGCGCTTTTTTGTGGTGCCGGGCTATGCCAGCTTAAAAAGCGCTTTCTCAAACGCGCGCTCGGCTGCCTTTTCTGCGGGCTTGTACAAAATCGCCACGTTTCCGATTATGCGCACCAACGTCGCATCGCATGAGGCGCACAGCTCCTGCGTAAGAGTCTGCTTTTCTTCTTTAAATTCATTGAATTTGATTTTTAAAAGCTCGTGATGGGCAAGGCTGTCCGCAACCTTCTGCGTAACACCTTCCGTAACGCCGTTTCCGCCTACTATGACCACTGGCTCCAGCGCATGGGCGTGTTTTTCCAAAAGCTTTCGTTGTTTACTATTTAAATTTGTCATGGTTCAAGTCTATCATAAATCAGACTATTGAACAACGATTCAACTTTTAGTATTATTGAAAAACTAAACTTGTATTTTTATTTTTAAAGAGGTAATAGTATGGCTTGGGATATTTCAAAAGTAAGAAATATCGGTATCAGTGCTCACATTGACTCAGGTAAAACAACAACTTCAGAACGCATCTTGTTCTATTGTAACAAAATCCACCAGATTCACGAAGTACATGGAAAAGATGGTGTTGGTGCTGTAATGGATTCCATGGAATTGGAACGCGAGCGCGGAATCACAATTCAGTCTGCTGCAACACAGGTTCAATGGAAGGACACCACAATCAACTTAATTGACACTCCAGGTCACGTTGACTTTACAGTTGAAGTTGAACGCTCTCTTCGTGTTCTTGATGGTGCAATTTTGGTTTTATGCGCAGTTGCAGGTGTTCAGTCACAATCAATTACTGTTGACCGCCAGCTTAAACGCTACCACGTTCCGCGCATTGCCTTTGTAAACAAATGCGACCGACAGGGTGCAAATCCATTGCGTGTTTGCAAACAACTCCGTGAAAAACTCGGTCTAAACGCTTACATGGTAGAGCTTCCTATCGGACTTGAAGATAAATTGCAAGGCGTTGTAGACCTTATCGCTATGAAAGCCTACTATTTTGAAGGTCACGATGGCGAAGAAGTGCGTGTTGCCGAAATTCCAAGCGAATTACTAGAAGATGCAAAAACTAAACGCGAAGAACTCCTTGATGCCGCTTCTATGTTTGATGATTCATTGATGGAAGAAATCATGGAAAATGGCTATGATAACATCGACCAAGATAAAATCATCGCCGCAATCCGAAAAGGTACTCTTGCAGAACAATTTGTTGCGGTTTTCTGTGGTTCTGCTCACATGAACAAAGGAATTCAGCCCGTGCTTGATGGTGTTGTGCGCTATCTTCCAAATCCAACTGAAGTTCGCAACTATGCTCTTGACCGCGACAATAACGAGGCACAAGTTGAATTGTTCAACGTTGCAGACAAACCTTGTGTTGCGCTTGCATTTAAGCTTGACGATGGACAGTATGGTCAGCTAACTTATGTTCGCATTTATCAAGGAAAAATCACAAAAGGCGATGAATTGTTTAACACTCGCGCTCAGAAAAAGTTCAAAGTTGGACGCATTGTTCGTATGAATGCGGCTGCTATGGAAGATATTAACGAAGGTCAGCCTGGCGACATTATCGCTTTGTTCGGTGTAGACTGTGCTTCTGGCGATACATTCTGCGGTGGCGGATTAAATTATGCGATGACTTCAATGTTTGTTCCATCTCCAGTTATTTCTGAAGCAATTACACCTGTAAATAAAACAGATGCCGCAAATATGGCAAAAGCATTGAATCGCTTTACAAAAGAAGACCCAACTTTCCAGACCTATGTTGACCCAGAATCAAATCAGACCATCATCAAAGGTATGGGCGAGCTTCATCTTGCGGTTTACGTTGAACGAATGAAACGCGAATACAAATGCGAAGTTTCCGTTTCTGCGCCAGAAGTTGCCTATCGCGAAACAATTACTCAGCGAGCGGATTTTAACTTTACGCATAAAAAGCAGACTGGTGGTTCAGGTCAGTATGGTCGCGTTGCAGGATTTATGGAACCGATTTCTGATAAAGATTACGAATTCGTTGATTCTATAAAAGGCGGTGCTATTCCAAACGAATACATTCCTTCTTGCGACAAAGGCTTTAAAAAGGCTATGGAAAAAGGAACACTTATTGGAGCTCCAGTTGTCAATGTTAGGTGTACAATCAATGATGGTCAGTATCACCCAGTTGACTCTTCTGATATTGCATTCCAAACCGCAGCCATTGGTGCTTTCCGCGAAGGATATGCAAAAGCAAGAGCTGTTATTCTTGAACCAATTATGAAAGTTCAAATTTCAGGACCTACCGAATTCCAAGGAAATATGTTCGGTCTTATTAACCAAAGACGCGGTGTTATCATTGATTCAACTGATGAAAACAATACGTCTACAGTAAATGCCGAAGTTCCGCTTTCAGAAATGTTTGGTTTTTCAACAATTCTTCGTTCTTCAACTCAAGGAAAAGCTGAGTTTACAATGGAATTTGAAAAATACGGCAAAGTGCCTAATGCTGTTGCGGACGAACTTATCAAAAAGTACGCAGAAAAGAAAAAGGCTGGACTTGTAAAATAAACCTTAGTAACCTGTTCTGAAACTGAAATTTTCGGGGCAGGTTTTATCCCAAATAAAATAGCCCAATGGGGAACACTGTTTCTCTTAGGGCTAACAATTTTTGTTTTTGAGGAATACAAATGGCAAAACAGGAACTATACGAAAAAAGCCCTATCCGTGCATTTGATGAAGCCACAAATGGAGGCTTAAAAGCTGGAGAATTAGGCTTGGTAACTTCAAAAAAAGGTCTTGGAAAAACATCTGTTTTAGTTCAATTTGGAATGGATTCTTTATTGAATGACAAACAACTTGTTCACGTTTCTTTTGACCAACATTCAGCAAATGTTATTTCTTGGTACGATGGAATTTTTAACGAAATTTCAAAGAAAAAGACTCTTAACAATGCCACTGAAGTAAAAGAAGAAATTGTTCGTAACAGAACTATTTTAAACTTTAATCAGGATAATTTTAATCTTGAAAAAGTTGTTAATACACTTAACGCTTTAAAAGCTGGCGGAATTGCGGTTGCAGGCGTTGTCATTGATGGCGTTGATTTTGCAAAGGTTGAAGAATCGGACTTGCAGGCAGTTGCAAGTTACGCAAAAGCCACAAAATCAAAAGTGTGGATAAGTGCCACCGCAGAAGGCGACAGTCTAAACGAACAAGCTCCAAAAGATTTGCTCCCCTATTTTACAGCGGTTGTTCATCTTGTTTCAAAAAGTGCGGTAACTCAACTTGAGATTCTCAAAATGGGAAATAAAGAAAATATTGAATCAAACTTAAAACTTGATTCAAAAACCCTTTTGATAACAAACAAATAAAACTGTTTAATAGACCTGTTCGGAAACCCTGTTTCCGCTCAGGTCAACGAGTTTAAAACCGCTAAAATAGCGCGGTTTTAAACATCGCCTTTCAAAGTAACCTGTTCTGAAACTGAAGTTTCCGAACAGGTTTAATGAATTTTCTTTCTTAAATGGATTTAAGAATTTCGGCAGGAGTTTTTGCTTCTGCCGTTTTTTTTGCGGATTTTTCCTTTGTAAAAAGAAAGCCCCACCGCAAAGCAATGGGGCTTTTTCTAACAGTTGAAACCTAAATTTTAGTTTCAGCTAATTAATTATTTTTTTACGTTATAAGCACCAAATCCTGGATAGCAAGCTGCTGCACCCAATTCTTCTTCAATGCGGAGAAGTTGGTTGTATTTTGCAACACGTTCTGAGCGGCTTGGAGCACCTGTCTTAATTTGGCAAGTGTTCAATGCAACTGCAAGGTCGGCAATTGTTGTATCTTCAGTTTCGCCTGAGCGGTGTGAAGAAATTGCGGTGTAACCAGCTTTGTGTGCCATTTTAATAGCTTCAAGAGTTTCTGACACAGAACCAATCTGATTCAACTTAATAAGGATTGAGTTTGCAGCACCTAATTTAATTCCTTTTTCAAGGCGTTCTGTGTTTGTAACAAAGAGGTCATCGCCAACAAGCTGAACTTTGTTGCCAAGTTTTGCAGTCATCTTCTGCCAACCTTCCCAATCCTCTTCGTCAAGACCATCTTCAATAGAAATAATAGGATATTTGTCTACCAAAGCTTCCCAGTGTGCAATTAACTCGTCAGTTGTAAAGTCTTTTCCTGATTTTGGCTGATGATAGAAACCTTTTCCTTTTGGTGATTTCCATTCAGATGAAGCGGCATCCATTGCAATCATAAAGTCTTTGCCTGGTTCATAGCCAGCGGCACGAATTGCTTCAAGAATTTTTTCGATAGCTTCTTCATCACTCTTAAGGCTGTTTGGAGCAAATCCACCTTCATCGCCAACAGCGGTAACATCCTTCATTTCTTTAAGGAGTTTTTGAAGAGCGTGGAATACTTCTGTACACCAGCGCAAGCCTTCTTTAAAACTTGAAGCTCCCGCAGGCATAATCATAAACTCTTGGGTATCAACGGCACTGTCAGCGTGTGCACCACCGTTTAAAATGTTCATCATTGGAACAGGAAGTTTTGTTCCTTGAACACCGCCTAAAAAGCGATACAATGGAATCTGCAAAGAGTTTGCCGCAGCGCGAGCAGCAGCGATAGAAACTGCAAGAATCGCATTTGCACCCAACTTTGACTTATCTTTTGTGCCGTCAGCCTTTAACATTGCGCCATCAACCGCATAGGTGTCAGCGGCATCAAGTCCAACAATAGCATCATTGATAACTGTGTTAATGTTATTTACAGCCTTTGAAACTCCCTTTCCGCCAAAGCGACTCTTGTCACCATCACGCAATTCCAAAGCTTCAAATTCACCAGTGGAAGCTCCGCTTGGTGCTGTTCCCAAAGCAACTGTGCCATCTGCAAGAGTTACTTCCGCTTCTACAGTAGGATTTCCGCGAGAATCAATAATTTCGCGACCAATCACCTTTGTAATGATACAAGATTTCATCACATTCCTCCATAATAGACTTGTTCTGGAACTGATTCCCAACCAAGTTTAATAAAAAGCTTCAAAAGCTCTCTTTTAATAGTAAGTATTATTTTTAAATTTTTCAAGTATTTTTGTGGGGAATTTTGAAATTCAATGAAGAATATATAAATGACCTGTTCACAATGATTTTTAAGCAGGATTTATGGGAAATGTAAAAATGATTCAACCGCTAACAAAAACAAAACCTGACATTCGGGAGCTTACACTCAAGAATGGGATTCGCTATCCTAGCGACCAAGAATTGCTTATGCTGATTTTAAATATGGGGTCTCCTGCAATTCCTGTAGAAACAATTGCCCAAGATGCACTTAAAATAATTGACAATTTTCCTGAAGAACGAATTTTACGGGAACTTCAGGCGATAAAAGGAATTGGGCAAGCAAAAGCTCTTTCTATTGCAGCTGCGATAGAACTTGGGCGACGGAGAAATGATTTTAGAGGCTGTAGAATTTCAAGCCCCGCAGACATTTTGCCCTTTGTAAAACATTACGCGCTAAAACAAACAGAACATTTTATAACGGCAACAATAAATGGCGCACAAGAACTTATAGAAATTCGCGTAGTTTCAATCGGAACGACTAACAGAACACTTGTTCATCCGCGAGAAATTTTTGCTGAACCCGTTGCCGAACACGCGGCGGGAATTATTTGTTGTCATAATCACCCGACAGGAGTTTGCCAACCGAGCATTGCGGATAGAGAGTCCACTCGGATTTTGCAAGATGCGGCGCATATTTTGGGAATCAATTTTCTTGACCACATAATTTTAACCCGCAGCGATTTTTTTAGTTTTTTAGAACATGGACTTTTGTAAAAGTGCTTCAATATTTCCGTGTCTAAAATTTGAGCCTAATAGACTTTTGGGGGAAAAATTGTTATAGTTTTCAGTATGAGTTTGTTTCAAATTTTGCAGCAAATTTTAGAAATTGTAAACATAATTTTTATTATTTTTGTCCTTTTTTTTGAACGAAAAGAATCAACGCGGCGATTTGTATGGCTCTTGTTACTTTTTTTTCTTCCTGGAATCGGAATTATTTTTTACATACTTTTTAGCGGACATTTTTTTACAGGCTCACGGCGAATGGCACAAATGAACAAATCCGCCTACGAAATTTCCATGCCTGTAATTAGCGAACAAAAAAAATTCCTTTCAAAAAACAAGGAGAATTTTCCAAATCAGATAACAAAACAATTTTTTCCACTTATCGAAATGAATATGTCCGAAGCGGGCAGTATGCTTGTTTCAAGTGATGAAGCGGAGATTTTTACAAGCGGAAAAGCATTTTTTGACGATTTATGCGAACAACTAGAAAGCGCAAAAAACTCCATTTTTATGGAATATTTTATTTTTCACGAAGACCAAATTGGAAAGCGCATAATGGAAATTTTGTGCCGAAAAGCAAAAGAAGGCGTGAATGTAAAACTCATTTATGACGATTTGGGGTCGCTTAAGACTCGCACAAGATTTTTTCGACAATTAAATATTTGTGGCGGAAGAGCGCGTCCGTTTTTTCAGATTAGAATTGGGCTTCCTCTCACACTAAATTATCGCAATCACAGAAAAACTACCATTATCGATTCTTCTGTTGCGTACATCGGAGGAATGAACATTGGCGACGAATATGCGAATCAGAAAAAAAATGGAAAACTAAATTGGAGAGACACAACGGTTCGCCTAAAGGGTGGCAGTGCAATCAATTTACAATCAATTTTTCTGTTGGACTGGTATTCGCTAGACGCTTGGCAACAGCACACAAAAACGCTCGAAGAAACCAAAACTTATTTTCCCGCTCCGATTTTAAATAAATTTTTTACAGATTCGGCGCAAGTCGGAAAAGACCTTGTTTTGGAAATGTCAAAGGAAAATAAAATTCCCACACAAATTGTTACTTGCGGTCCAAATAACGCAAAAAAGGCAAACATAGAAGACGCACTTATCAGAATGATTATGAGTGCCAAAAAAAATGTTTACATTCAAACGCCGTATTTTACTCCAAATGACGAGTTTAGAATGGCTTTAAAGCTTGCCTCGTATTCTGGAGTGGATGTAAAAATTATAATTCCAGGCGATTGGGACAAATTTTATATGAAAGCTGCATCCTCTGAGTTTGTGCGAGAAACGCTTGCGCAAGGGGTGCGTTTTTATCTTTACAATGGATTTATCCACTCAAAAATGATAACTGTTGATGGGAAAATTTCATCGATTGGGACAACAAATATTGATATTCGCTCCTTTAGTTTGCACTTTGAAGAAAATGCGTTTTTTTACGATGAAACTTTTACTGCTCGTTGCGAAGAAATTTTTGAAAATGATTTAAAATCTGCGCGGGAAGTTTTTAAATCTGATTATGATAAACAATTTATTGTAAAAAGGGCATTTTGGTCATTTTGCAAATTATTTTCCCCGCTGATGTAAAGCCACACCGCAAAACTTTTTGTTGCGGGCAAAAAACACCAAAATTTGACAGAAATAACTTTTGGCATTATATTAAAACAATGAAATTATATTCCGCAAAACAAGTATTTATCCGAGCATCTTTAACAGGGCTTGTAGCAATTTTTTTAACCGCATCAGTTTTTCTTTTTGTGGGGCGAAAAACAAAAAATCAAAATAACTTAGTTTCTAGCGCGACACAAGAACAAAATGATTTTGCTTTAGAAATCGCGCCGAACGAAATACAGAGCATCCAAGTTGCGGGTTCTTCAAATTCTTACACCCAAGATGAAGCTCAAAATATTGCAGTTTACGAAAATTGCAACGAAGCAGTTGTAAACATTACAACGCAAGTTATGGGCTACAATTGGTTTTTAGAGCCAGTTGTAACGTCAAGCGGGTCAGGAAGCGGTAGCATAATAGACAAACGTGGCTACGTTGTAACAAATGTTCACGTAATTGCGGACGCAAGCACAATAACAATTTCTTTAGCGGACGGTTCTTCATACGAGGGGCGCGTTGTTGGAAAAGACAGTGCAAGCGATATTGCAGTTTTAAAATTTGAGCCAGCTTCTGGTGTGGAATTAAAGACAATTTCTTTTGGCGACAGCGAAAATCTCAAAGTAGGACAAAAAGTCATTGCAATTGGAAATCCATTTGCACTTGAACGCACAATGACAGCGGGAATAATTTCTGGTTTGGGGCGCCCTATTCAGGAAAGTGAAAATGTGATTATTCGCAATATGATTCAAACTGACGCGGCAATAAATCCAGGAAACTCAGGCGGTCCACTTTTAGACAGTCAAGGCAGAATGATTGGGATAAACACCATAATTTATTCTTCAAGCGGGTCTTCTAGCGGAGTAGGATTTGCCGTTCCTGTAAGCACTGCCCGTCGCGTTGTAAACGATTTAATTCAATTTGGAAAAGTAAACCGCGGCATTATGAATCTTTCTTTGGTGCAAAACACAAGTCGGATTGCAAGTTATGCGGGCTACAATATACGAACTGGAATGATTGTAAGTCGCGTAAAACAAGGAAGTCTTGCCGAAAAAGCAGGTGTAAAAGGTGGAACTCAAGCCGTTCAATATGGAACATTTAATCCAAAAACAATTTATCTTGGCGGTGACATAATTACTCAAATTAATGGACTTGCTGTTAACACTCTTGCAGATTATTATGCAGCTTTAGAAGATAAAAAACCTGGAGATACAATAACTCTTACCGTTTATCGTAATAAAAAATACGTTCAATTAAGTGTTACACTCGAAGGTGAAGGTGGAACAAATCTTTAAAAAGCTAAGGGATGCAAAAAACAGTTTCATTTTTGCATCTCTAATTGAATAAAATCAAAAACTAAAGCATAAGAATTTAAAAAAGCTGGTGTAGAATTTAAATCTTAATCTTATTATTAAGCATAAACAGTTAAAAAAGGGAAAAAAGTAGCTGATTATTATGATTCTTTAGATAGATGATTTAAATAATCAGCTAAAAAAGATAAAAAGTATGGTGGAGAATTAAAAAATTCAATTAAAGAAAAAGAAAAATCAACTTTATATCTAAACAAATTAACTACAAAAGTATTTACAAAAGCTTTATTCTGTGTATCATATACTTATGAAACAAATAAAACAACTGCTTGAAAAGGCTGAAAAGAAGGCGAAACTCTTAGATGAAACGGAAAAATTACTTCCGCAAGAAAATATTTCTATTCACCTAGATAAAATTGATGATTTATACAATAAATTTGCTGTCCGCAATCAAGAAACAATCGCTGTAAACCCCGAAATTGAATCTTTTCTTATAGATTCCATTGAAAATCAGAATAAACTTTCCCATTTAAATGTTAATTTTCAAATTCCTGACCTCACTATTTCCGAAAATGAAAAGAAAAACCTCTGTAACAACCTGAATTTTTACTTTGAAAAGAAGGCAGAAGAGCACTTGGAGCATAATCGGACTGTTCTAAAGAAGTGCAGATGGAATCTTGTACTGGGATTGAGCATTCTCGCGCTACTTTTGATTTTGGCACACATCTGCAATGTTTATTCGGAGCAGATTCCGTTTTTTGCCGTACTCGGAGAGGGCTTTAGCATTATCGGTTGGGTTGCCCTGTGGGAGCCTGCCACCTACATTTTGTATGGTTGGCGACAAGATGCCAAAACTTTGCGCATTTTTATGCAATTGCACCACGCACATTTTTCTTTGCAAAAGGAATCGGCTTTGTAAAAAAACATACGGTTTTACAAGAGCGATTTTTATGTTATACTTTTTGTATGAAAAGCGTAAATTTGCTTTCGGTAAACAATCTTTTAAAAATTGGGCGGGAACAACCGCTTTTTTCTGACGTAACTTTTGGCTTGGACGAAGGCGACAAGGCGGCTCTGATTGGGCGAAACGGGTCAGGAAAAAGTACGCTACTTTCGATTATTGCGGGGAATGTTTTAAGCGACGGCGGGAACGTTGTTTTGAACAAGGAAGCGGGGATTTCTTATCTTGCGCAAAATCCTGTTTTTGAGGCGAATGACACAATCGAAGAGCATATTTTTTCGCTCAAAGCTACAAATTCAAATAATTTGCGGATTATCCACAAGTACGAAGATTTGTGCGAAAAAATGGAAAGTGGACTTTTTAATTCCGCACTTAAAGCGGAATATGATTCTGTAATACAAACGATGGATTCAAAGAATCTTTGGAATTACGAGGCGCAAATCCGCTCAATTTTGGGTGTTTTGGGAATCCACGATTTAACTCGGAAAATGGGAGAACTTTCTGGCGGAATGGTAAAAAAAGTTGCCCTTGCCGCAGTTCTTGTAGAAGACACAAAATTGCTCCTTTTAGACGAGCCAACGAATCACCTTGACATAAGCACAATTTATTGGCTTCAAAATTATCTTGCAGGAACAAAGCGAACTGTTTTGCTAGTAACGCACGACCGCTACTTTTTGGACAATGTTTGCAATCACATTTGGGAATTAAGCCGCCAAAAAATAAAACTTTACAAAGGAAATTATTCCGACTACCTAGAAAAAAAAGAAGTGGAAGCGCAAATTGAAGCAAACACTGAACGGCGCATAGAAAGTGTTTTGCGTTTTGAACGCGATTGGCTTTTGCGTGGACCTTGCGCTCGCGGAACAAAAGCAAAGGCAAGAATCCAACACGATATGGCGTTAATCAACCGCGAAAAATTTAGAGAAGATGCGGGCTTTACGTTCCACGTTGAAGGACGCAGACTTGGCGGAAAAGTTTTGGAACTTCACCACATAACAAAAAACTTTCCAAAAGGCTTTAGCAAAAATCGTGCAGAAAATTCAAAAGAAAAAGAGACTCCCGTGTTACGCGATTTTTCTTACACTTTTAACAAAGGCGAAAAAATCGGCATTTTTGGCGATAACGGAAGCGGAAAATCCACACTTTTAAACATAATCACGGGGACTCTTGCGCCAGACGAGGGGAATGTTGTTGTGGGGCAAAACACGCTCATTGCCTATTATCAGCAAAATCCCGTTTTTAAAGATTTAAATACAAGCGTTTTAGAATACGCAAAAGAAGCGGCAGAAGTTATGCACTTGAGCGACGGCACAACGCTTTCGGATTCGCTTTTTTTGGAACAATTTGGTTTTACAGGAAAAATCCAACATTCACCGCTTGCAAGTTTGAGCGGCGGCGAGCGGAAGCGGCTTTTTTTGGTGCGACTGCTTCTTTTAAATCCCAACTTTTTAATCTTAGACGAGCCGACAAACGACTTTGACATTTTTACGATGAACATTTTGGAGCAATTTTTGTTGGGCTTTACGGGTTGCATTCTTTTGGTAAGTCACGACCGCTATTTTATGGACAAAATTGCGGACACGCTTTTGATTTTAGAAGACGATGGAAGCGTTTCGGGCTACGTTGGAAAATGCAGTGAGTTCATTCAATATAGGGAATTGAAGGCAGCTGAAAAATGCAACGCGCCAAAAGAACAAGAGGTAAACAAAAAATCAAAAGAAAAAGCGCAAAATGAAAATGCAAACAAGGCAGAACCTACTTTTACAAAACCCAAAAAGCGCAGTTTTAAAGAAGAACGGGAATTTGCTACGCTCGAAAAAGAAATAGAAGAATTAGAAAAGCAGCAAAAAATTTGGGAAGAAAAAATGGCTTCCCAAATTTACGAAGAATCTTTTAACGCAGGAAAAGAATACGAAAAAATTTCTTTGCTTCTTGAAAAAAAATATGAACGCTGGGAAGAATTAGCGTAAAATTCCAAAAGGAGATTTGTGTGAAAAAAATAATTTTCATCGATGTAGACGGAACACTTGTTGACTATGAAAGCCGACTTCCAGATTCTGCGGCAAAAGCAATTCAAAAATCGCGCAAAGCAGGAAACAAAGTTTACATAAGTACAGGAAGAAGCAAAGCCGAAATCTATCCGTACATTTGGGACATCGGCTTAGACGGAATGATTGGCGGAAACGGAAGTTATATAGAATCCGATGGAAAAGTAATTTTTCACAAAATGATAGGCGAAAAAGAAGCACGTCAAATTGTTGACTATTTACATTCTGAAAATTTGGAATTTTACCTAGAAAGCAATTCAGGACTTTTTGCATCAGAAAAATTTGAATCTGAAGCCGTAAGTGCGATTCAAAAATACAGCAAGCGCAAAGGAAAAGAAAACTCAGAAAGTTTAACCGTGCGTCAAGCTTTTCCAGATATGATTTTTGGCGGGGAACTTTACAGAAATGACTTAAACAAAGTAAGTTATCTTTTGCGTACATTTAGCGATTTTACAAAATGCCAAGAAGCTTTTCCATCTTTGCAACACGGAACTTGGGGCGGTAAAGGCGAAGAAGCATTGTTTGGCGATATAAGCCTAAAAGGAATCAGCAAAAAAAACGCAATTCAAAGTTTGCTTTTGCATTTGGGAAGCGACCAAAAAGATACCATTGCATTTGGAGATTCAAAAATTGACATTCCAATGCTTGAGTTTTGCAATGTTGGAGTTGCAATGGGAAACGGCGGCGAAGAAATTAAAGCTATGGCAGATTACGTAACAAGCTCCGTAGAAGAAGATGGACTTTACAAAGCATTTGAACATTTTGCTCTGTTTTAAAATCCAAACAATCTTCTATTTTTTCTTTTAATTTTCAACGACTAAAAGGGTGTTTTCCGTTTTTACAGAATCGCCAGGTCGCACAATGGTTGTTGCAGAAGCAAAATCATCGGTGTTGCTCACCACAACAGAAGTTACAAGAGAATACCCTTCGCGCTTAATTCCTTCCATATCAAATTTTAAAAGGAGTTGCCCCGCCTTTACTGAGTCGCCCTCTTTTACATTTGCGGTAAAATATTTTCCACCGAGTTTGATTGTGTCTAATCCAACATGAATCAAAATGTCAATTCCTTCAAGCGATGTAATTCCGAGTGCGTAACATTCTTGTGGCAAAACGGAAACAACTCCATCGCACGGAGAAAAAATATATCCCTCCTCAGGTTCGATTGCGCAGCCCTGCCCCATTGTGCCACTTGCAAAAGTTTCATCGTCAACATCGGACAAATTTACAACTTTTCCGTTTAAAGGCGATTTTAATTCTTTGGTAAAAAACGATTCTTGTTTTTCTTCTTTTTTGCCAAACAATCGTTCAATAAATGCTAAACCAAATTTTCCTCTTTTTCTTGCCATATTTTCTCCTAATTCTGAAATCTAATTGTTACTTTTTCAAAACCGCAAGCTTTGAGCATATTTGTAAGAATTGCCGCCGCTTGATTATCTGAATCGGACAATGCACCGCTTTTGATTAGCTCTTCTTCTTGCGCTTCCATTGCTTCATTTATTTCGTCAAACAATTCTTGCGTACTCACTTTTACAAAAATGCCATTTCGTTCGCTAAAAAGTTCCTGGGAAGTAAGTGCGTTTTCTAAAACCGCTGAATGAGGCAACAAAACATTTACCGCTTTTCCATCAGAAGAAACTTGTATATTCACCGAGCGAATATCAGGGATTCCGATTCTTATAACGCCTGAGATTTTTGCAATTTTAAAAACATTCCCATTGTACGCTTTTTGAACTGACGCTACGCTGCTATAAACATTTTTTAGCGTAACAAGTTCCGCAACCGTTTGTATCTGGCTTGAAACCGTGCTATGTAAACGCTGAACTTTTTTTTCTCGGCTTACCTTAAGCGCGTAATAAGAACAGCCAAGAATTGCGCAAAGCAAAATAACACTAAAGCATAAAACTAAAATCAAAATCCTATTAGATTTTTTTTTCTTTTCCATATTTCTCCGTCAAATTATAAAGGAAACCGCTAAAAATTGCAATTTTTAGAGATGCCCTAAATTTTAGAGATTCACATTTGGTTCGATTTTGCCGTCACGCCGCATAGAAAATTTTTCCATCGGGTAATTTTTTAGGTTTTCCAAAACTTTGCGCCCATCTGCTTTTTTTAAGAGATTTTCGCGCGAGCGAGAAATTTCCGTTTCTGTTTTGTGTTTAGAAGGACCACCAACGCAACCTCCAGGACAAACCATTCCTTCAACAAAATCTTCTTGTAAAGCTCCCAATTTTATTTTTGTCAGAGCTTTTTTACATTCCTCTCCGCCAGCACAACGCAAAAGTTTTATCGCAGAAGTATCTTCTCCGCGTTCTGCCATACATTCCATAACCGCATTTGCAACTCCGCCGCTTGTAGCAAACCTTTTTCCCCAAATTGATGCCTCTTGGTAAGTTTCGTCAAGCTCCTCAAAGTCAATATCCTTGCTCCGCATAAACGCCCTAAGCTCGCCATAGGTCATAACAAAATCCGCATTTCCCTGAACGCTCTTGTCATTTGATTCTGATTTTTTTGCAATGCACGGACCTATAAAAACGGTAACGCAACCAGGATGTGTAAGTTTTAAATACCGAGAAATAGCACACATAGGCGAAACGGTTTCTGACATATTTCTTTTGTAAACATCAGGGAAATGTTGGCGGAGCATATTGATAAAGGCAGGGCAACAAGAAGTTGTCATTTTTCGCCCCTCCTTGTATGCCTCACTCCATTCAAGCGATTCAAAAGCGGCAGTCATATCGCCACCAAGACCAACTTCAACCATATCGCTAAAACCTATCTTTTTTAAAGTTTCGCGGACAGCCCCCATTCCGATTTTTTCGCCAAACTGACCTTCGGTGGCAGGCGCACACATAGCAATCACTTCTTTTCCTTCAAGAATTGCATTAATTATGTCTACAAGATATGTTTTTGAACCGATTGCCCCAAACGGACAGTTGTGAATGCAATGTCCGCATTGAATACATTTGTCTTCATTTATTTTACAAAATCCCCATTCGTCATAAGTAATTGCTCCAACGGAACAAGCTTTTTTGCATGGGCGTTCCAAATGAACGATTGCGCCATAGGGACAGGCTTTTGCGCACAAACCACACTCTTTGCATTTTGCAGAATCAATGTGCATTCTTACTTCACCTTGAGAAATCGCTTTAAAATGACAAGAGTTTAAGCATGGACGACCGAGACAAAATCGGCAACTATCGGTTACAGAATAGGCGGAAATTGGACAATCGTCGCAAGCGGCATTTATTACTTGAACAACACCGCGCGATTCTGGAGCGTCCGAGGGGCATTGTGCGCAAGCAAGCCGAATGCGTTGTTTTACAATTTCGCGTTCCTTGTAAATACAACAATAATCTGATTTTGGACCAGGAACCATTTTGTATACAAGATTTTCTTTTTCTTCCGAATTGAGTTTTCCCTCCCAAGCAAGACGGCAAACTTCTTCCATAATTTTATGCTTAAAAGAAACGATTCCTTTGTCGTTAGTTACCATTTTTCTTCTTTACCCCTTACACCACAAAAAAAATTCAAAACTCCTATATTTTAAGGATAACACACTTTTTTTCATTTGGAAATACCATTTATTGCGTGTACTTGTGCAAAATTGCGTTTATTTGTTAAAATCAGACAGAAATTCTAAAAAACTGTGCCAAAACGACCAGATGACGTTGGAGGAAAAAATGTATATCACTTGCCTAGATTTAGAAGGTGTGCTTGTCCCAGAAATTTGGATTGCCTTTGCAGAAGAAACGAAAATTCCAGAGTTAAAGCGAACAACTCGCGATGAACCTGATTATGACAAATTGATGAATTTTCGTTTGAATATTTTACGCGAACACAAACTAGGTTTGCCAGAAATTCAAAATGTGATTCAAAAAATTGACCCACTTGACGGAGCAAAAGAATTTCTTGATTCGCTTAGAGAAAAATGCCAAGTTATCATTTTGAGCGATACTTTTGAACAATTTGCTTCTCCGCTGATGAAAAAACTTGGGCAGCCAACAATTTTTTGCAACAGTCTTTGTGTTTCAAAAACAGGAGAAATTACGGGCTATAAAATGCGCTGTGAAAAATCAAAACTTGCAACTGTAAAAGCTCTACAATCCGTTGGTTTTGAAACTATTGCCTCTGGAGATAGTTACAATGACCTTGCGATGATTCAAGCAAGCAAAGCGGGATTCCTTTTTAGGACAACGGAAAAAATAAAAGCGGACTATCCAAATCTTTGCGCCTTTGAAAAATACGATGAACTTTTAAATGCAATCGTAAAAGTAATCGAATAGCCACCACCGATTCAAGAGCAAAAAAAAGGAGGCATTGTTTAGCCCCCATTTTTGTGTCAACTTTCCAAACAGAATTATGGGCATCTCGAAAAACTCGTTTTAGATAATTTTTTCGAGATGTCGTCGAGTTCTAAGTCGTTGAAATACAACGATTTAGAACATCGCATTTTCAAAGTTACCTCT
>CALCEK010000127.1 GCA_937900125.1 uncultured Treponema sp.
CAAAAAATGTGCGAAGCCTCGCTATCGGCAGTGTCATTTTCGTAGGCGATTTGCGCATTTTCTTCTGCGCTAGGAGAAAAAAGCCCTTTTGTATCTTGAACAAATGCGTTTTTTGCAATATAAAAGCCCGTGTTTTTTAAAGAATCCCCTTGGGGTATCCCTTGGGTGCTTTCAGGAGGGATTTCTTGTTTTTCCGCTGATTCTTCTTCGGAAACGTCGAGATTCCCTTCAACTTCATTTAAATTAAGATTATTTTCAGAATTATCCGATTTTTTTTCTACAAAAGTGAGAAAAAGTGAACCATCGTTTTCCGTAACAATTCTATAGGCATTTTCGCGGTGGAAAAAACTTATTTCAATCGCGCCAGTGCTTGTTTGCGTTGCCACCAAAGAATCGTTTTTTGCAAATTCGCTTGCGGTAACAGGAAAAAGCAAAAGGTTTACAAAAGATTCGGGCAGTTGAGCCTTTTTGTTTTCATCGCGGAAAATTGACTTTAGGCGAAACGTAGAATGTGCCTTTGACGCCGAAGTGATTGCGTCAACACCGTCTTTTGTTTTTTGACCGTCAAATTTTATGGTAAGAAATTTTTTTTCTGCGTCAAAATGCTCAAGATTGAGCGGATAGGAAAACTCCACACTTAAAATCGGCTCGCGTAGTTTTTTAAAAAATGTCGAAAACGGATTCGCATAGCTAAAAACTCCGTTCGCTAAAAACAAAAGAGAAATTGCTATGCGGATTTTTGCGTTTTTCACTTTGACTTAAGCGGTAACGGCATCGAGGGCAATTTGAATCATATTTGTGAACGTTGTTTGCCGCTCCTGTGCAGTTGTTTGTCCGCCCAACAAAATATGGTCGCTAACCGTCAAAATTGCGAGTGCTTTTCTGTGGAATTTTGCCGCAAGTGTATACAATTCCGCACTTTCCATTTCTACACCAAGCGCACCGTATTCTGCCCAAAGTTTCCAGTTGGAATTTGGGTCGTAAAACATATCGCTAGAAACGCACAAACCAACTTTAGGCTCAATTCCGCGATTTTTTGCCGCCGAATAGGCTTTTGTCAGCAAATCAAAATCGGCAATAGGCGCAAAATGTAAACCATTAAAGCGCATTGTGTTCAAACCAGAATCGGAACACGCTCCTTCGGCTAAAATTACATCGCGCAAAGCGGTATCTTTTTGAACAGCCCCGCACGTTCCAACGCGAACCGCTTTTTGTACTCCGTAAAACTCAAAAAGCTCATTCACATAAATAGAAAGTGAAGGCTGCCCCATTCCTGTTCCCTGAACAGAAACGCGCTTACCGTTGTAAGTTCCCGTAAAACCATACATTCCTCGAACTTCATTATAACACGTTGCATCTTTAAGAAAAGTTTCAGCAATAAATTTTGCCCGCAACGGGTCTCCTGGAAGCAACACTGCCTCCGCGATTGCACCATCTGGCGCATTGATATGTGTACTCATATTTTTATTTTATCACAGATTTTTTTTAACGTCCACACAATGCTTTTTGGATTGCACATTCCATTTTAGAAACAGTTTCTGTAATTCGCTCTTTTTTGATTCCGCTGTAATTTACCACAAAAGTTCCCTTGTATTCCGCTGGAACTGAACCATAAAAATAGTCTGAAATTAGCGGAAGATTTATGCCGTAATCTAAAAATGCTTTTTGTATACAAGAACTTTTTTCTATTAAATTGTCATTTTTTATCTTTAACAAAAAATGCAAGCCCGATTCTTCTTCTTTTATTTGAAAAATTTCTGAAAGTAGGCTTGATTCAAGGGTGTGGATTAAAACATCGCGCAAAGTGCGGTAATAGTTTTTCATTCTGATTATGTGTTTTGAATAATGACCCTCACGGATAAACAAATCCAATGTGTACTGTTCAAAAGCACTCACTTGGCAAGAATAAGAGGCGAATTGTTTTTCAAATGCCAACAAAAGTCGTTTTGGCAAAATCATATATCCAATTCTAAATGAAGGGGCAAGTGTTTTAGAAAAAGTATTCACGTAAATCACAGAATCGCTTGAATCAGATTCAAAAAGAGAAGCGAGCGGTTTTCCGTTGAATCTAAACTCGCTATCATAATCATCTTCTATTATATAGTGATTTTTTTCTTTGACCCAAAGCAAAAGTTCATGGCGGCGGGAATACGGAAAAACAATTCCTGTCGGAAAATGATGTGAAGGCGAAACGTGTACAACGGTCGCTCCGCTTTTTTTTAGCGCGTCAATTTTTATCCCGCAAGAATCCATATCAATCGGAACAAATGTAGAGGCATTTATTTTGCAAACTTCTGCAATTTTGTGATAGCCTGGATTTTCAAGGGCAAAAAGCGTGTTTTGTCCCAAAAGTTCAAAAAGCAAAGTGTACAAATTTTCTGTTCCAGAACCTAAAATAATTTGTTCGGCATCTACATTCATATTGCGGAATTCCTTTAGGTGCAAAGAAATAGCATTCCGCAAAGAAAATATTCCTTTTTTTCCGCTTGAACAAAGTAGATTTTCATTTTCAGAAGAAAGAACGCGCCGCATCAGATGAGTCCAAAGTGTAAATGGGAATTTTTGAAAACTCGTAGCGTTATTTTTAAAATCCGTAAAAAAATCCATCTTTTGTTCTTTTTGCACATTCAAAGGCAAAGGACGCGATTTTTCATTTTGCTTTGGAAAATAATCCGAAACAAAAAAACCTTTTTTTTCAACAGAAAAAAGATATCCCTCAGAAATTAAATTTGCATAGGCATTTTGCACAGTTATAACGCTAACACCCAAATTTTGCGCAAGAGAACGTTTTGAAGGCATTTTTGTCCCGCTACAAAGAGTTCCGTTTGTAATTTGTTCTTTTAGGTTTTTGGACAAAAACTCGCAAAGTCCCATAGTTCCGCGTTTTTCAAAAGAAATGGTAATCATATCTGGTATTATATATTTTAATCAATTTTGAGTATATACATAATACCACAATCTTAGTAAAATGAGCGCAATATGAAAGTGTTGCAAAATCAAAAATGGAGGTCTTTATGGACACACGAGTTTTGACGATTCAGGATATTTCTTGCGTTGGACAATGTTCTTTGACGGTTGCCTTACCGATTATTTCTGCTTGTGGAATTGAAACTGCAATTTTACCAGGTTCAGTGCTTTCAAATCACACGGCACCAGGATTTTCGGGCTGGACATTCCACGATTTAACAGATGAATTTTACAAAATTCTTGAACAATGGAAAAAAGAAGGAATCAAGTTTGACGCTTTTTACACGGGCTATGTTAGCACAAATCAAATTCAGCCTATTTTAAGCATTATGCAAGAAACGGCAAAAGAAAACGCACTAAAAATTATAGACCCCGCTATGGCAGATAATGGGAAATTGTACGCGGGATTTTCTGCGGATTTTCCAAAAGAAATGGCAAAACTTTGCAAAGGTGCAGATTTTATCTTGCCAAATTTGACGGAAGCTTCATTTTTGCTTGGAATCGATTACGTTGGGGAAAATTATACAAGGGAATACATTGAAAACGTTTGCAAAGACCTTTACAAATTGGGGGCAAAAAATGTCATTTTAACAGGAGTGAGTTTTGAAAAATCCAAATTGGGAGTTGCATTTTATAATGGTGCAAGTTTCGATTATTATTTTACACCGCGTCTTGACCTATTCTTGCACGGAACGGGTGACATTTATTCGTCCGCATTTATAGGCGCACTTTTAAATGGAAAATCAGCATTTAAGGCGGCTTCTATTGCGGCAGATTTTGTTTGTGAATCCATAAAACAAACCATTGGCGATGACAAACATTGGTACGGAGCAAAATTTGAAAAAGCCCTACCCTATTTGATAAAACGCTTAGAGTCTGTCTAATGTGCCATTCTGCACTCCGCAAAGTGCGGGCGGACAACGCTTGGCACCGCCTAGCATCGCTTGGCAAAGCCTGGCAACGCCTATAGTTCTCAACAAACGATGTCTTGTAAAAAAGTAAAAATTAAAGTAGAATAAACTTGTGTCATTTTAAGAAAATACAAAAAATCAATTTTTTTTAAATGGCACAAACATTTGCTTTTTAATTTAGAGGTTTTTATGAACTTTGTTGAAGAGATGAAAAAAAAAGCCAAAGATTACCAAAATAGTTTGGTACTTCCAGAAGGAACAGAGGAACGCACTGTCGTTGCCGCTTCAAAAATTGTTGCAGAAAAGCTTGCAAAAACAGTTACCCTTTTAGGAAAAGTTGACGAGGTAAAAAAAGTTGCCGAACAAAAGGGTGTTTCGCTTGAAGGAGTTTCTATAATCGACTATGAAACTTCTGAATGGCTCGATGAATTTGGAAAAGAATATTACGAACTTAGAAAAGACAAAATCAACAAAAAAACGGGTGCACCAGAGGTAACTCCCGAATCCGCACGCGAATATATACAAAAAGACCCATTAAGTTTTGGTGCTATGATGGTTCGGCTTGGAAAAGCAGACGCAATGGTTTCTGGAGCACTTTCTGCAACGGCTGATTTATTACGCGCTGGCTTAAAAATTATAAAAACCGCTCCTGGAACAAGCACTGCTTCTTCTTGTTTTGTTATGGACACCCACGACAAAAATTGGGGACATGAAGGCTATCTTATTTTTGCCGATTGCGCTGTAAACCCACGCCCAACAAGCGAGCAATTAGCCGACATAACCCTTGATTCTGCAAAGAGTTGCCGCGATTTGTTAGGGGTTGAACCTGCTATAGCTCTTCTTTCTTTTTCTTCAAAAGGAAGTGGTGGAAAATTAGAGGACGTTTTAAAAGTTCAAGAAGCATACAATATTGTAAAACAAAAAGATTCCACATTGCTTGTAGACGGAGAATTGCAAGCTGATGCCGCACTTATTCCATCTGTAACGCAAAAAAAAGCTCCCAATTCACCAATCACTGGAAAAGTCAACACCTTGATTTTCCCTTCACTTGAAGCGGGAAACATTGGCTATAAATTAGTTCAGCGATTTGCACACGCAGACGCTTACGGTCCTATTTTGCAAGGTTTTGCAAAACCGATTTCTGATTTAAGTCGCGGTTGTACAAGTGATGAAATTGTTGTAACGAGCGCAATAACTCTTGTTCAAGCAGGAAAACATAACTAATGAATAGAATTGCCACTTTAAACAGACATTCCTTTACAAAAAAAACTTGCCTGTTTTTTGTGGCAGTTTTTTACGCTCTGCTTTGTTTTTCATGCGCAACGGATTCAAAAAATATAGAAGTGCAAAAACAAAATGATTTTGAACAAATCGATTTGGAAAATCAAGAAGCAGAAAAATTACAAAAAGAAAAGGAAGAGCGTAAAAGACTTTTTTATCAAACGCATTTTGCAGATGGAAGCCCCATTTACACAACAGAAAATTTGTGGAACGACAAAGATAGCATTTTGCTTTTGTTTGCGGGCGACATTATGGCTCACGCGCCGAATTGGTCTTTTGGAAAATACGAAAATATTTACGCAGACATTGCACCTATTGTAAAAGAAGCGGATTTGTCTTTTGCAAATCTTGAAACTCCAGTTGACAAAAATGTTCCCTACTCAACCTATCCAAATTTTAACGTTCACTCAGCTTATGCACAGGCTACTTTTGACGCAGGATTTTGTGTTTTTAGTCTTGCAAACAATCACACAAATGACCAGGGGCGAGACGGAATTATTGAAACTAGAAATTATTTTTCTGAAGTTCGGGAAAGCACAAAAGATTCAGAACGTCCAATTTATTCTGCGGGGCTAAAAGAAAAAAGTGGCGGCGACTTAACTTACGAGGTGATTGAAAAAAATGGTTGGAAGATTCTTTTTGTAGCGTTTACAGAACTTTTAAATAGTCCAACAGCTTCTTCGTGGATTGATTACATTCCGCCCACAAAAGAAAGGCGAGAATCTTTAATTAAAGAATTAGTAAAGTTACGAAAAGAAAATCCGTGCGATTTATTTGTAGTTAGCATCCATACCTCTGAACCAGAATACGTTTTTGAAATTACAGAAAAGCAAAAAAATTTTTATTACGATTTACTTGAATCTTCGGCAGATGTTATTTGGTGTAATCATCCGCACGTTTCAAAAAAGTGGGAAGTTGTAAACATTCAGGGAAAAGCAAAAAAAATTATTTTTTACGATATGGGAAACACAATCAGCGCACAACGGACGAATCCTCAATTTAAAAATCCAGAAACTCTTAGAGATTACACGGGCGATGGCTATATGGCACGAGTTCGTTTTGTCAAAAATCAAGGTGAAACTCAAATTGTTTTTGTTGACCCAATTTTGCTAACAACTTATATCACCCCAGAAAATCAATATGTAATAAAAATCTTAAACGACAATTTTTTGTCTGAATTAAAAAGCCAAGAAAATCACAAATGGGCTGATTATCTTTTTGAACGAAAAAAATTAATGGAAAAAATCAAAGGAACAACAACATGGCAATAGATTACAAAACACTTCCTGTTTACGAACAAAAAAAACGAATCTTAGATACCCTTGCGTCACACCAAGTTATTGTAGTTCAAAGTCCAACGGGGAGCGGAAAAACAACGCAACTTCCTGTTATTTTGCACGAAGCTGGCTATTCTGAAAACGGAATTATTGCCGTAACGCAACCGCGAAGAATTGCGGCATTAAGTGTAAGCGAATTCATTTCAAAGCAGTTGGGAACAAATTATCCAGGACTTGTGGGATACAAAATGCGCTTTGAAGACAAAACGGATTCTAGCACAAAAATTAAAATTATGACCGATGGCATTCTCTTGCAAGAAATGAAACTTGACCCATGGATGAGCAAATATTCGGTGATAATGGTTGATGAAGCCCATGAAAGAAGTTTGAATATTGACTTTGTGTTAGGTCTTTTAAAACGAATTTTAAATGCACGTCCTGATTTTAAAGTGATTGTGAGTTCTGCAACAATGAATGCCGAAGCGTTTAGCACATATTTTGACGGCTGCCCCATCGTTACAATTGACACACAAATTTTTCCTGTTACGATGGTTTACGACCCGCCTGCAATTCCTGCAAGTACCGCAACAGAAGCCGCAAGCGAAGCTCTACTTTCAAAAATTGAAAATACAATTGACCGCGTTTTAGACAATGATGAAGAAGGCGACATTTTAGTTTTTTTGCCTGGAGAAAAAATTATAAAAGATTGTATGAAGCATTTATCGACCGCTTCTTTTTTTGACAAGATTCACATAATTCCGCTGTACGGACGGCTTCAAAAAGAAGAACAAGAAAAAGTTTTTGATGACGCTCCTAAAGGAAAAAAGAAAGTTGTTTTAAGTACAAACATTGCCGAAACTTCTGTCACAATAAATGGAATTACAACTGTAATAGATTCTGGACTTGCCAAATTAAATTTTTACAGTCCGCGCACATTTACATCTAGCCTTATAGAAACTCCTGTAAGCCGCGCATCTTGCAATCAGCGCAGAGGGCGAGCAGGAAGAACTTGTCCAGGCACTTGTTACCGCTTATATTCACGAAAAGATTTTGACACTCGCTCAACCTACACAACCGAAGAAATTTACCGCACAGATTTAAGCGAAGTTGTTTTAAGAATGTCAGAATTAGGAATCACCGATTTTGAAAAATTCGACTTTATCTCGCCTCCAGGAAAAGAAGGAATCATTGGAGCGGTAAACACCTTGCAAATGCTAAAGGCTTTAGAAGAAGACGGAACACTTTCTAGCATTGGAAAACTAATGGTTGAATTTCCGTTAGAGCCACGTGTAAGTCGCATTATTGTAGAAAGCATTTTGCGCTATCCCGATGTTTTAGAAGAGGCAATTATTGGTTCTTCGTTTTTAAGTGCCTCCTCCCCTTTTGTTTTACCCGTTGGGGAAGAAATGGACGCGCGAAAAGCACATCACTCTTTCCGCGATTTGCAGGGAGATTTTGTAGGCTACATTCGGCTTTTTAGAATGTATATGGCTTCTAGCAACAAAGAAAAATTTTGCAAAACAAATTACCTTGACGACAGAGTTATGGCAGAAATTTTGAACATCAAACTGCAACTTGAAGAAATCGTTTCTAAAAGGTTGCAACTGCCGATTACCTCTGGCGGAAGTATGGACGATTATCTTTGTTGCGTTTCTAGCGGAATGATTCAATTTGTTTGCATTCGGGAAGGGCGCGAAAATTACAGAAGTCTTACTGCCGACCACATTTCAATTCACCCAGGTTCTTCAATGTTTAGGACGAATCCACTTTATATTGTTGCGGGAGAAATTGTTAGAACTAGCAGGATTTTTGCAATGAGTGTTTCGCCGCTCACAAAAAATCTTTTGTCAAAAATTGATTCGAATCTTGAAATGGAACTTTCTTCAGTGCGAAATGCAAAAAAGGATTTTTCTCATTCACTTGAATCGAAAATCGATTCGCACAAAAAAGAATCAAAAATCAAAAATGATTCAAAACTCGTTCGCACGGAAAAAGGAATTACAATTGGCGGGGAATCATTTTTTTACAAAAAAATCAAAGGCAAAAAAACGCTTGTTTTACCCTACAAACAATTTAAAAATGCCCTTGCCACCGCGCCTGAAGATTTTAAAAATATTTCTGACGTTAAAGCTTGCCTAGAAATGCAGGGCGGATTTATGCTTTTGTCTGGAGAAAAATTAGAGCTGATTACAAAAATTGCAAAAGTTTTAAATCTTGAACCAATTGCAGAAAATTCATGGAATCGCAAACTGAATATTTCAATTCAAGAAGAAGGTCAACTTGAAAAATTGGTCAACTTGCTTGATTGCGTTTTGAGCGTTACAGTTGCAAAATCTAGTACAAAAGAATTGGGCTTTATTTGTTTGTTTACCGATGGAAACGGAACATATTGGTTTAAAGTGTCGCGCGGTTTTTCAACAGCACTAAACGAAAGTCTTTCATCGCTAGAAAAACTAATCGACGATACTCTCAATTCCGATTTGAGTTTATCCCAAAAAGAAAAAGTGAATATCGTCTACAGAATTGTAAATAGCCTTTACGATTATAATTAAGGGCATCTCTAAAAATTGCAATTTTTAGAGGTTTCCTTAAGCCTATTTTTCTGCCGCAGCGTTAGCTGCTGTAGCGTTAGCTGCTGTAGCGTTAGCTGCTGTTTCTGTGGAATTTTCAAGAGGCTCTTCCCAATTATAAAGTCGCTTTAAAATTGAAGCGGCTTTGTTTGCATTTGCGTTCCGTTTTTTCTTTCCGCTTCCATTTTGCAAAGCAATAGATTCAACTTGTGAACGCAAAGAATTGTATTTACCGCGGGCAAAAATATCAAGTCCAGTTCCTTGAGTTGGAATATCCGAACTTTGCAAATACTTTTCGCAAATATCTTCAAAATCAGAAGTTCCATATTTTGCAAATTCTTTTCCGAGTGCGTAACGCAAATTCTTTTTTTTGTCGTCCTTCAAAGTTTGCTCTGCTAAGGCGATAATTTCTTTTCTGCCAGCATTTCCATTTTCTAGGAGCGCACTTGCAGCCTGAGATGCAACTGTTTCTGAAGTTTTTTTGTCTTTTATCAAAGA
>CALCEK010000128.1 GCA_937900125.1 uncultured Treponema sp.
TTGACTCCGCCGCCGATTGCGACCGTTGCCACCGGAATTCCGGACGGCATCTGGACCATGGACAGCAACGCGTCCATCCCATCCAGCACCGATCCAGCACAGGGAATGCCGATCACCGGCAAAATGGTGTTCGCCGCCAGCGCACCAGCCAGATGAGCCGCCATACCCGCGGCAGCAATAATGACCCCAAAACCGTTCTCCCGGGCTTTCACCGCAAAATCCCGGGCCTGCTCCGGCGTCCGATGCGCTGAATAAACGTGAGCTTCCCAAGGGATCTCCAGACTGGAGAGCATGGCCGTTGCCTTCCGGATGACCGGCAGATCACTATCGCTGCCCATAATAATCGCTACTTTCTTCATTTAAAGCCTCCTTGTCCGTTCCTCCCAGGGAACGATGCGATCATATCCCATCATTCGAACATTGTCAATCCATGCCTTATAAAAATTCGCTATTTTTCCTTAAAAACCCGAACGTTCGCAACTAAACGTTCGGGTTTTTATTTTACAGTTTGGGGCGACCACGAAGAATCCTACATTGCCGAACATTTGGTAAATGTCCTAAAAAAAGTTTCCGTGTGGGACAAAGAAATTCCTGCTACAACCGAACAAGAATGTGGAAATTATCGCGACCATAATCTTGAAGGTGCAAAACTTTGGGCAAAAAAATGGGTTACAGGAATCGAAACAAAAGGTTGGAATTGTTACAAATAGGATAAAATTAACGTATGAACCTTTTTCTCAAATTCAAAGAAACCGTTTCATCGGTGTTGCCGATAATGGCGATTGTTTTAGTTTTATCGCTTACAATCGCACCGCTTGGCAGTTCTACGATTTTAGCATTTATTGTCGGCGGAATCCTTGTAATCGCGGGGCTAACAATTTTTTTGCTCGGTGTTGACATAGGAATTCTTCCGATTGGAGAACGAAGTGGAGCGGCTCTTACCGCAAAGAAAAATTTGCCACTTTTACTTTGCGTTTCTTTTGTAATCGGTGTAATGGTCACTATTGCAGAACCCGATGTTCAAGTTTTAGTCGGACAAATAAAAGGCGTAAATCCTGCGGTAAACAAATGGGTTTTAGTTTTTATGATTGCGGCAGGAGTTGGGCTTTTTGTTATGCTAGGGCTTTTGCGAACAGTTCTTTCTCTAAAATTACGCTACATTTTGATAGTTTCTTACATTTTAGTTTTTGTGCTGGCGTTTTTGTCACCCGCAGAGTTTCAGGGAGTCGCTTTTGATTCTGGGGGAGCAACAACTGGTCCTATGACCGTTCCGTTTATTATGGCACTTGGTGTCGGCGTTGCGGCAGTTCGCTCAAAAGGAAAAGATTCCGAAAAAGATTCTTCTGATGGCGATGATTCTTTTGGTTTAACGGGAATTGCTTCAATCGGACCTGTTGCGGCGGTTTGTTTGTACGGAATCATTTTATCGCACACAGCGTCTTCCTCAGAAATTACATCGGAAAATTTAGATAGCACAAGAATCGATTCTGCGGCAACGGGACTTGGTGTTTTTATAGAATTAATTCCCGAAGTCATCAAAGAAGTTGTAATGGCACTTTTACCTTTAGTTGCAATGTTCATTGTTTTTCAGATTTTCTTGCTCAAAATGCCACCCGTTCAAGTGCGAAAAATGTTTCAAGGTGTGGCGTACAGTTTTGTAGGATTGGTGATTTTTTTAGTCGGCGTAAACGGAGGATTTATGCCTGCGGGTCAAAAGTTGGGTGAAATTCTTGGAGAATTTGCGGCAACTCGCGGAGGAATTTGGATTTTTCTTTTGACTGTTGTGGGCTTGATTTTTGGAGCGGTTGTTGTTTGCGCAGAGCCTGCGGTTTGGGTTTTGACCGAACAAGTAGAAAGTGTTTCGGGAGGCACAATAAAACGCAAAGTTATGCTTGCCGCGCTCTCTGTTGGAGTGGCACTCGCAATTGCTTTAAGTATGTTGCGCGTTCTTTACGGTTTTAGCCTTTGGTACATTTTGCTTCCAGGATATGCAATTTCGCTTTTGCTAACCGCATTTTGTCCGCCATTGTTTACAGGAATCGCTTTTGATTCTGGCGGAGTTGCAAGTGGACCTATGACAAGCACTTTTATTCTTTCGTTTACATTAGGCGCGGCGGTTGCAGGCGGTGGCGACCCCGTAACAGATGCTTTTGGCGTAATTGCCCTTGTTGCTATGACCCCACTTATTGCCATTCAAATTCTTGGCATTGTGTTTAAGATAAAAAATCGTAAGAATAAAGAATCAAAGCAAGTTTTGGAGGAAAAATGAGCCAATTTGAACTTTTAGTGAGCGTTGTTCCTCATAACAAAGCGGAATTGATTTCCGATGCGGCGGTTGCTGCGGGAAGTTTTGGCGGAACCGTTTGTATGGGAAGAAAAATCAGCGGAAACAATGTAATTGCCGCTCTAGGTTTGGGGGGAGCTACATTAGACATTGTGTATATCCTTACTGAAGAAAAACAAAAATCACAAATTGCAAATGCCATAGTTCAAGCTTGTTCCGAAGAAAAAAGCAATTTTGGCTATATGTACACACTCGATGTGAACGCGCTACTTCGCACAGGGAATGTTACAGGAGATACAAACACGGGAGATTTTATGTCAGAACAAAAACCAAGAGAACTCATTTCTGTTATATTAAATAAAGGCTACGCTGACGATGCAATGGCAGCCGCAAGAAAAGCTGGGGCTGGTGGCGGAACAGTCATAAACGCACGCGGAACAGCTCGCGAAGATGATGCAAAATTTTTTGGAATGCACATTGTTCCAGAAAAAGAAATGCTTTTAATCGTTGTAGAGCAAGAAAAAAAGAATGCCGTTTTAGAATCAATTAGAACACTTCCGTGTCTTGCAGAACCAGGAAGCGGAATTGCATTCTGTTCTGGCGTAAACGAATTTACATTGCTCGGTCAAAAATGAACGACGACTTTACCGCACAAGCGTTTTATTCAGCCTACGAAAAATATTCTGCGCTTTTTGGAGAAAAAAAATCTTACCCCCAAAAAGCGCGTCTTGTGCAAAGCATTACAAGCACAAACACTATTTTGCTAGAGCAACTTTCTAATGCAAAAAACGTGCAAGATTTGGACGACACTTTGTTAGCAGCTGCGGAACAAACGCAAGGTCGCGGGCGACAGGGCAGGGTATTTTATTCACCAAACACCACGGGGCTGTATTTTAGCCTAATTTATTCTCGTTCTGAAGAAATTGAGGATGTTTCTTTTTGTACTGCGGGTGCCGCCGTTGCCATAAGCCGCGCAATAGAAAATGTTTGTCATACTGAGGCAAAAATCAAGTGGGTAAACGACATTTATGTACGCGGAAAAAAAGTTTCAGGAATCTTAACTGAAGGATTCCTACCCAACGGGGCTTCTAAGTTGCAGGCAGTTGTTATCGGAATAGGAATCAATTTAATTTTGGACACCCACGGGAATGAAAATCTCTTGCAAAATGCAGGGGGAATTTTTACCCAAAAAAGCGAATGTCAAATAGCTCGTACAGAATTGCTTGCGGCTTCTGTTTACGAATTACAAAACGCCCTTTCTTTTCCACAAAAAACATTGCTTGAATACAAAAATCGTTCAATTTTAATCGGAAAAGAAATTCTTGTTACTCCGCTGGCGGGCGTTTCTCAACAATCATACCCCGCAACCGTTCTTGACATAACCGAAGATGCGGGACTTTTAGTTCAACTTTCAGATAAAAGTCAAAAAGTTTTACATTCTGGCGAAGTTTCACTCCACAACAATCGTTTTTCTTAATAATCAGCGCAAACTGTACCCAAAACTGCACCCATAAAATTCCACTTTATCGCCTGAAAATCGCTAACAAACGTCCGAAAATCCTTAAGACTGCCCCGCAATGAGCAAGGTACTAGAATAAAATAGCATATTTTGATACACTGTTTCTATTAGTAAAAACAAAATGCGAGGCTTTAGATGAAAGATATTTCGTCCCTTATGGGGTACAGAGAAGATGTGCGCGTGGTCGATGCCACTTTGCGCGATGGCGGATTAGTAAACAGCTTTGATTTTTCTGACGATTTTGCACGGGCTTTGTATCAAACAAATGTTGCTGCAGGTGTTGACTACATGGAAATCGGCTACAAAGCGGACAAAAAACTCTTTGACCCGCAAAAATTCGGTTTGTGGAAATTCTGCGAGGACGAAAAAGTCGCTTCCGTTTTGGAAAAAGAACTTTCTGGCGAAAAAAAGTTAAAACTCGCGGCAATGGCTGATGTTGGGCGTTGCAATTTTAGAGAGGATATTCAAGAAAAATCAAATAGTCCGCTTGACTTGATTCGGGTTGCCTGCTATGTACACCAAATTCCTAGCGCAATCGAAATGATTGAAGACGCAAAGCGCAAAGGCTACGAAGTAACTTGCAACATAATGGCAATTTCTACCGCACAAGAAGGCGACATTCGGGTTGCACTAGATATGCTTGGAAAATCTAGCGCAGATGTAATTTATATAGTAGACAGTTTTGGCTCAATTTACCCTGAACAAATGGCTAGAATTGTTGAACTTTATATGGAATATGCTCAAAAATACAATAAAAAACTCGGAATCCATGCGCATAATAATCAGCAATTAGCTTTTGCCAACACAATAGAAGCCGTTGGTGATGGCGTTGATTGGCTAGATGCGACCTACAACGGAATGGGACGTGGCGCGGGAAACTGTTCTATGGAAAACCTTTTAGGTCTTTTGCATAATCCAAAGTACAATCTGTACCCAGTTTTGCAATTTATAGAAAAACACATAAAAGCTCTAAAGGACAAAGGCGTTGTTTGGGGATACGACCTTCAATATCTTGTTACGGGATTGCTCAATCAGCACCCTCGCACCGCAATAGCTTTTACGGAGCAAAAACGCAACGACTATTCAGAATTTTACAATGAAATTATGTCGCAAGAATAACAACACATCTGTTCCCCTTTGTAAATAAATGGGAACAGATTAAAAGAATTGCCTTTTTTGTTCGAAAAAAAATAAATCACCGCTCAACAAAACGAGCGGTAGTTTAAAAAGAGAAAATAAAAATGTTTCCGCATTACACGGATTTTTAATGACTAATTACGAATGTTCAGACACATAGGATGTGAACTCATCTGCACTCGCAGAACAACCATTAGACTTTAAAAAGTCATCTAATGTTCCATTATCAGTTGCATTTTCCAATGCAGTCTGTAAACTTGCATCAGCCATTATCTTATTAAAAAATTCTTCAGCACTCACAATACTTTCATTATATCACTACTAAAATATTTTGCTAGTAGAAAATCCTATTTTTTTGATTTTTTTTAGATTTTTTTCTGAGAATCTGTCTAGTATAGTAAATTGGAAGTGTTACAAAAGGTAGGCGTTGCCAAGCGTTGCTAGGTGCAAAAACTTACTTGACAGGCAATACCTCAAAAGATATATTAAATTGTATACAATTTATTTTGGAGAATCAAATGAAGACATCCATTTTATCAGCTTTTACAGTTGGATTTTTTTGCTCAACTATATTTTTGTCTTGTACTTCTCAGTCAAATTTAGTAAATGCTTCAAATGCAAGCATAATTATAAGTACAGATGAAGTCAGCGTTGAAGGCGGAAAAATTCGAGGCATTTTTAATCAAGAAGGAAGTGTAGAAATTTATGCGGGGATTCCTTTTGCAGCTCCGCCCATTGGCGATTTACGGTGGAAAGAGCCACAAGATGTAATTGCGTGGGACGGCGTTTTAGAGGCGGATTCTTTTGCTCCAATGGCAATGCAAAATCGTAACTCGTGGCTTTATACATTTTTAGCTGATAATTTTGTTTATCACAGAAAAGATGCAACAGAAAAAGCCCCAATGTCCGAAGACTGCCTTTATCTTAATATTTGGAAGCCCGCTGAAACGCCTGAAGAAAATCTCCCCGTAATGGTCTACATTCACGGAGGAAGTTTAAGTTCTGGAAGCAGTTATTTTTACGCTTACCTTGGCGAAACTATGGCAAAACAAGGAATAATTTTTGTAACTGTCGCATATCGGCTTAACATTTTTGGCTATCTTGCACTCCCAGAGCTTGCTTCAGAATCTCCAAACGGAACAACGGGAAATTACGGCTTGCTTGACCAAATTAAAGCACTTGAATGGGTAAAAAATAATATTTCTGCCTTTGGTGGCGACAGCGAAAATATTACAATCGCGGGGGAATCAGCGGGCTCTTCTAGTGTGAATGCTTTGTGTGCCTCACCACTCGCAAAAGGACTTTTCCGCAGAGCAATTGCAGAAAGTTCAAGCATAGCAATTCCAGTTCCTCCACACACATTTAAAGATTATCAAAGTGCATTAAAATCGGGGGAAGATGTTTTACGAGAATTCAATGTTTCAACTGTAGAAGAATTGCGCTCAATTCCCGCAGAAAAACTTTTAAAAACAAAAGTCAATTTTAACAGTATGACCCTTGATGGTTACGCGCTAACAAAAAATGTGTATCAAACTTACATTGATGGCGAAAACAACGAAGAGGCTTTGCTAAATGGTTTTAACGCAAAAGAGGCAAATGCGTTTACTTTAACAACAAAAATGAATGTAAAAAAATATAACCAGATGTTACAAGACATTTTTGGCGATAATTGGGTACAGGTGCAAAAACTGTACCCTGCAAAAAACAAAAAACAAGCTAAAGCCGCATACAACGAAATTTTCAGTGCGTACAATTTTGCTTATGGGCATTACTTGTGGAGCAACGTTCTTTCACAAAACGCGCCAGTTTGGGAATATTATTTTTCTAAGGAAAACAAAGGGCTTTCTTGTTGGCATAGCGGGGAATTGATTTATGCTTATGGTAACATTCCGAATTTAAAAATCTACACGCAAGACGACCGCGACCTTTCTGCAATTATGGTGAATTATTGGGTGAACTTTGCCAAAACAGGAAATCCAAATGCGCAAAATCTTCCCGAATGGAAAATGTATTCCGATTCACCTGATTCTGTGTTGCAACTAGATACAAGCATTTCTATGATTCAAGACCCATATCTTGAGCTATACAAAATAATAGATAAAACTCAAAATAGAACACAAAATTCGCAAGAAAAAGAAATAGAAACTTCTTTAACACAACAAGAAGAATCTGGTGTAGAAGAAGAATCAACTGCTGAAGCCGAAAAATAGAAAACTAAAAACGCGGGGAAAGACTCCCCGCATACAAACAGTTTTAAGACTTTTTTAAGACAAAATCAATATCTTGGGCGCATTTTTCGTCAAGTTTGCCTTTTGCAACTTCGTCATTTATTATAGACATTGCTCTTTCGTGCGTCATTCCTGGACGATACGGACGATTTTCGCGCAAAGCCTGATATACATCAATGCAAGCCAAAAGTCTATCTTTAAAAGACAAATCTTTAGCCGTTTTTCCGTTTGGGTAGCCCGACCCATCAAGCCGCTCGTGATGATTCGAAGCCCATTCGGTAATATCTTCAAAACCATGGATTCTGTGTAAAACTTGCCACGTTATTTGTGCGTGATTTTTTATGTGATTAAATTCTTCATCGGTGAGTTTTCCTGGCTTTTCCAAAACCGATGTTTTTACTGCCAACTTTCCAATGTCGTGCAATGCGCCCGCAAGATAGTATTTTGCCTGAGTTTCTTCGTCCCAATTGTAAAATTTTGCCATTTGAAGTGCTTTTTCCGCAATTCCACTTGAGTGCATTCTTGTAAAAGAAGATTTGTAGTCTACAATTTTTGAAAAAATCGAACCGATATTGATAATTTCATTGTAGCCATAATTTTCAATTCTATCCAAAAAAACTTCATCAATCAGCTCATGGGCATTTTTTGAATCCATGTGTTCGAGGATTCCTTCTTCAAGGCAAAGCGAAAATAAATAGGATGTTTCAGGGTCAAACACCGTGTTTTTTCGTTTTTCCAAAAATTCTTTTGCCAAGTTATGGCGGTCTTCGTGCGGAGAATCTTTTGAATAAAACACAATGTCTATAATATCTGCCAAATGAATCAAGCGGGAAAAATATGGTGTTTCTCGCCAATTTTTTCCAAAAACTCCCGTTCCATCGCCTTTTTCATGGTGATATAAAATCACATTTTTTACTTGCGGATAAAACGGCAACTTCATAATGTTATGCTCGCCGTCAATGCAATGCGTAGCCATTTCGGGAGAAGTCAAAATTTCATCGCGCGTATATTTTCCTTCTGGGAACGTGGTAAGTGCGTTGTCGTGCAAAAGTCCGCAAGCTATCAAATTAGAAATTTCAATTTCTGAGAGTCCCGCATGGATTCCCATTCTTGCAGCTATATATGCCACGTGTTTTCCGTGATTTTTTTCTAAGCCAAAAATATCGCTTTCTACAAAATCAAGTGCATCAGAAACGCTACTTAATAATTCCTTAAAATTAACATTCATTTTGCTCGTTTATTAAACCTGTTCGGAAACTTCAGTTTCAGAACAGGTTACTTTGAAAGGCGATGTTTAAAACCGCGCTATTTTAGCGGTTTTAAACTCGTTGACCTGAGCGGAAACAGGTTTTCCGAACAAGTCTATTGTACAACAATTAAAAATAGTTGTCATCGGATAACTGCGGGATTCTCAAAAAAATCGAAATTCCACTCAGCTAATACCCCAAAGGTCTATCTGTTTTAAATTCATGCCTAATTGTAAGCCAAGAAAAAAAGTCCAAAAGCAAGACAAAAATTAAAAAGTAAGAAGAAAATTCTTGCTCTTGTGCCGCTGGACTAAGCAAAAAATCGTATGTTCCATGAATCACCGTTGGAATCGCTATAGAAAAAAACAACACAACGTATTTAAGAAAAGGAATATGTTTTAGTTCCCAATGTTTTGCTCGAGATAAAAAATATCCCATAAAAACGCCAAAAGCTGCGTGTCCTGGAATTGCAAAAAGTGCGCGTCCGATAGAAACGCTGGTTCCGTAACTGATAACGTACATTATGTTTTCCATTCCCGCAAATCCCAAAGAAGAAGATGTGGCATAAACAATTCCATCGTATCGCCAGTCAAAATCTCGGAGTTTCCAAACATAAACCATCAAAACTGCCCATTTTGTAAGCTCTTCCACAAGAGCCACTCCAAAAAAGTTTTCTGCAAGAGCATAATCTAGCGAATAAGTGCCGTAACTTGCGTAAATAATTTGTTCCAAAATGCGTTCAATGGGAATGTCTATAAATGAAAAGGCAGCACCAAGCCCAAATGTAATCAGAATTGCCGAAAGTGGTTCGCGCTCATTTTTATCTTTTCCGTAAATATAAAAGAGTATCAAAAAAACTGGTAACAGTGCGGGTAAAAGCACAAGATAAAAAAGAATTTTCATATTACGATTTTACACCGAATTGCCTTAAAAAGTCCATAATTAACATAAAGCGCACCTATGTGTTGGGCAAAACTCGCAATGCGTACAACATCAAGGTTTCTAAGTCGCATTTTAGATGAAAAAAATCGTTAACTAATGCTAATTCTGTGAATTTTTCACTCTTTTTTGTGCGTAAATACTCACTACAAACTGTGCGTTTGGTTTTAGAATGGGTGAGCAAAAGTGTTTTCGTGGAAGTAACGGAACAAAACTGCCACAAGCACTGCCCCCGCGTATGCGGTCGGCATACAATACACAACAACGCCACGCCGCAGGGCGATATGCGGCAAGGAGATTTATCTTTATGAAAAAGAAATTTGCAATACTGCTTTCTGTTTTCTTCATTCTTACGGCACAGGTCTTTGCCGAGGCAGGCGAGCTTGCGGGAAAGAGCTTTGACGGAGACTTCGAAGACAGGTGTACTTTTACATTCACTGATGCAAAAAACGGCACGGTGACATGGAGCGACGGAAGCAGCGGAAAATTCACCTACATGATAGACAGCACGGCAAAAGAAGTCGTCATGCGCCTTGATTGGGATGACGAGGAGTTGCCGATTTATGCCACGTACAGCCTCGTTTGCCTGAAATGCAGGTTTGAAGAACACGAATTTTTGCTGCTAAGGAAATGGTGATTTTTGCCAAAGGGCAAGGAACATATAAACAAAAGCACCGGTGGTTGGACGATGGCGAAACCGCCGTGCGCGGAAGGAGGAAGTATGGAATATACATCTGTTTTTGAAGAACTGAATGTGTCTAAGAAAATTGTCTACAGCAAATGGCTCAGAAAAACCATTGCTGCACACAAGAATGAGGAACAATTCCCTGCTGAATTTATGGAAATTGTTGAGCTTGTAGAAAACGACTGGAGCGTGAGCCGCACCGTGCCGCTTGCAAACAGAGAGGCTTTCATGCAGTACCTGTGGGAAAAGCGCGGCGACATCATGGGCGGAACATACGATTGGAGCAGAAGCACCTTTGTTTCTGCTCGGAGCGACGGCGTGAATATCCATGCGTACAGTTACGAAAGCAAAATTTGCTTTCTCATAAATCCGCAAGCCTACAAGCTCATCTTTGATTCAAGAAACCGAGAGGCAATGCAAAAAGAAAAGGACGCAGAGCATATCCCTGCGGACTGCAAGATTGACGAAGAGAACTGGCAGAACACGGTGAATGTCTACTACGCCCAGAACCACGCCGACGTTTCCAATAAGACGGACGACGAGGTGTTCTTCGCGATTGACTTTGCGATGTGGTTTAAGAAAGGCTTGGAATAAGGTCAACACACCCGCCCGAGTATGCCGCGTATGCTCGCATACGCGGCATACTCAGGCGGAAATCAAACAAAGCACGGGCGGAAAGCCCGAAGGAGTTTTTACTATGGGGTATAGGAAATGCATGATATGTGGCGACTATTTTGATGATGAGGACGGCTATTGCGAAGACGGCTATAAGACATCGGTGGATTTGAACCCTTATATTGGTCACGCTCGCAGGGTGGGTGTTTTTTGTTCTTACACATGTTATCAAGAGTGGTATGATAGAAAAGAAGCAAGAAAGCAAGCCGCCGAAGCAGCGGAAGCTGCTGAACGGCGGGTCGCAGCAGAAGCCGAGCGCAGACGCAAGGAAGAAGAGCATGAGAGAATGCTTGCGCGGTGCGTGAACATCGACGGCGCGTATTACAGTCAGGACAAGACCACGCTGATAGAGGTGGACAAAATGACCCGCCGCCTTGTCGTGCCCGAAGGGGTGCTGGAGATTGCGGACAATGCGTGCAAAGAGTGTAAATCGCTCAAATCCGTAACGCTGCCCGAAAGCCTTGAAGAAATCGGGGAAGCGGCATTTGCGCTTTGCCCTGCGCTCACATCTGTAACAATCCCCAAGAATGTAAAGAAAATTGGCGTATGGGCATTCTCAGGTAACGATGAAATCCCCTCTGGTTTTGAAGAAGTGACAATTGAGGACGGCTGCTCGGTAATCGGCAGAGTATGTTTCAATACTGCACTGCGCTTGAATCAATTTTCATTCCTGCAAGCGTAAAGGAAGTTGGTAATGCTGCATTTGAAAGCTGTACCGCGCTCAAATCAATCACTATTCCCGACGGCATTACGGAAATTCCAGACTGGGCATTTGGCAGATGCACTGCGCTTTCTTCGGTTACGCTCCCCGAAAGCGTCAAGAAAATCGGCGAAGGTGCGTTTTACGGCTGCACCGCGCTCACCTCGGTGGACGACCTGCTTCTGCATATAGAAGAGGTTGGGGGCTATGCATTCGGGGAAACGGGCATTACCGAAGTAACGATTCCCGCAAATGTAAAACTGAGAGAATGGAAAAATGAAAAAAAGGATACCTATTACGGTGTTTTCGCTGAGTGTACCTCGCTCAAATCCGCAACGCTTGCCGAAGGCAGAACTGCGGGTGGCGGGCGGCTGTTCAAAGGGTGCACGGCGCTTACTTCCGTTACACTTCCTAGCACTTTTAAGATATTGAACAAGGGTATTTTCGAGGTCTGCACTGCACTCCAGTCGATTACGCTCCCAGAGAGCGTGGAAAAGGTAGATTCCCGCGCCTTTAATGGCTGTGAAAAATTGCAGTCAATTTCAATTCCTGCGGGCGTTAGCGAAATCAAAGGCTCTGCATTCAACGACTGCAAGTCGCTCCGCTCCGTCGTTATCCCCAGCGGCGTTACGAAAATCGAAAAGAGCACGTTCAAGAACTGCTCCGCGCTTGAAACGCTCACCATTCCCGCAACGGTCAAAGAATTTGACGGGCGGTGGCTTGAAGGCTGCATGGCGCTCAAAACGGTGAACGTGGAGGGCGAAGGCTTTTCAAGCGAAGCCGCCTCCGCGCTCCGCACCTACCTTGAAGACGAGTTCGGAAAGGGCACGGTCAAGCTGGGCGGCTCCGGCGTGGGCGCGGGCGCACTGCTCGGGAAGCTCGGCGGCGCGGCTGGCGGGGCTAAGAACGCTGCGGGCAGCCTTGCGCAGAACGAGAATGTGCAGAATGCCGTAAACGAGGCGAAGGATGCGTTCAAAAAGGCATTCGGCGGCTTCGGCGGCTTGTTCGGCAGGAAAAAATAACAGCATCGCCCCGCGAAAAGGAACGCGGGGCATATAGGAGAAATGAATTATGGCAGTTGAATGGGGAACATGTGAGTATTGCAAGCGGTATCGCCCGCTAAAATACGGGTACATTACAAACAAGTATTGCAGCGAAGACTGTTACGCAAAATCCGGGGAGAAAGCCAAAGACGAACGGTATGCGGCTGAGGTGCATGCAGAGGATAAGGCCGCTTGGGGAGACGGCGATAGCCTTATGTTTTTTGTCTTCCGCTGTGCTTTCTTTACCGTTGGCTGGTTGCTATTCTTGTGGATTATCTCAAAAATGATGGATGGGGGGATAGAAAACGCTGGCTGCGGCTTCGTAGGCATTGCGGAGGTTCTGCATGACTTTAATCGCCTGGGGCTGCTTCCTCAGGCAGCGGTATGCCTTGGTATCTCAATCGTGCAGAACCTCCTCGTGCGGTTTCTGCACCTGTACGGGCTGTTCCGCAAAGCCGTCTTTTACGGCATTCCGATAGCTATTTTTGTGCTTACGATTTTGTTCTACGCGCCGGTAAGCCCGCTGGCAGTCGATGCAAAGGCGCAGCGTGAAAAATACGAGGCTAAACTTGAAAAGAAAGCCGCCAAGCGGATGGAAAAGTGGTACACTCCCGAGGCGGATGTCGTGGTGGGGCAGGAGTATGTTTCGCTCTATACCGTAGATGCGTCAAGCGGTAAGATAACGCCGCATACTGTCACGGTCTTTGGCAAGAACGGGCTTGCCTTTGAGAGCGACAAATATACGGTAGACACCGCAACGCGCACCATTACTGTTGGCACTCGAAAAAAAGATAAGACGGTGTACCACTACTTCCCCGACGGAAGCGCGTACTACCAGTCGTTTTTCTCCGCCGCTATGGGCTTCCCGAAAGTCGGCGCGAAACTCAACGCGGAAATGGCGACGGAAGTCATCGGAAAGAGTTTCAGCGGCGCTTGGAGCGACAAGTACACGGCGACGATAACGTTCGGCAAGGACGGTCGCGCGACGGTCAAGTTCAGCGACGGCGACACAGCGAGCGGCGCGTACATCGCAAGCGACGAGGACAACATAGTGCTCTACAACCACAGGGACGCGGGCGTATGGTACACTTTCACCTACAGCGACGACGGCAGCGTTACATTCAAGCACCCCTATGCCGAAAAAGACAGTAAGGGCAAATTCCGTCTGCGCTACTTCAACAACGAGGACTGGCAACGGAAGTAGGCGCGCATATATGGGTGGGCGGCTCTCTTTGCGGGGGCTGCCCGCTTTTTTTGTGTGGGCAAAAGGCGCGGGAGTGTGATTTCGACAGGCTCAACCACCGAGACAAGCCGCAGTGTCGCATCTGCTATGCGAATACTTCTATCTGTTCTTTTACTTTTTTCATTTGCTCTGGAGAAAGATGGAAATAGTACATCAATTCCGTTTCTGTCATTTTTCCGTCTTTCAGTATTCTTACAGCCGTTTCAATACGTTCTTCTTCCCGCTCTTCCCGTGCAAATTCTTCCATAATTTTACCCATCTGTTTTACCTCCGTTGTATCTTTCTTTAGGCTCTTGGCTTTTTTTGCCAAGACCGTGCTTTTCATTTCCTCGACCTCTTTGCAAGAAAAGTCGTGCATAAGGTCGCCAATGGGGTCGTTGCCCCGATATGCACCGTTCACATAAATGATGTGCGTACCGTCGTTGAACGGCTTGGTACTCTCGCGGATTGTCCGCTCAATGTGGTATAGCGGAAAACCGTCGCCCAAGACATCGTTCGCCGTGATGAAAATCACATAGGTTTCGGGCAGCGTTTCCGTGTCCATCTTCGGTACTATCGCGTCTGCGTCCATGAGCGCGGAATTGTACC
>CALCEK010000129.1 GCA_937900125.1 uncultured Treponema sp.
GTGCGCCATCTCGTGCAGAAGGGCTACCGCGACATCACGCTGCTCGGGCAAAACGTCAATTCCTACAACAAAGACCTGCCCGAGGATCGCCGCTTCCCCGCGCTGCTGCGCAGGCTCAACGAGATCGAAGGCGACTTTTGGCTGCGGTTCATGACGAGCCACCCGCGCGACTGCTCCAAGGCGCTGATCGACGCGATGGCGGACTGCCGCAAGGTCGCAAAGCACCTGCACCTGCCCGTGCAGTCCGGCAACGACCGCATCCTCAAAGAGATGAACCGCCACTATGACCGCGAAAAATACCTTTCGCTTTTGCAGGAAGGAATTGTGGCAAGTCCCTATTCGGCAATTATTGCAGGAACAATTACGTGGACTCCCGTAAAAGAAATTTCTATTGGCACAGGTCCGTACATTACATTTACATCGTTTGAAAAACCCCCGCTTGTAGCTTTGCGTTTAAGCGTAACTCTTGGCGGTGGAAAATTTTAGCTTGAGCGTTTTTTTTGGGGAATTTGGATTTGTCCCATTTATCAGATTTTTTTTGGTTCTGCAAAAAAGGTCGCCACTTTGCGCACTGAGGGGCGGGTTTTATGCGGTGTACAAAAAGGCAATTTTTGTTAAAGCCAAAAAATTTTTCTATCACAAACGCGCCCCCAAAAAAACACTCCCGCCCCTATATCGCTTATTTTCTTTCCGCAACTTCCTCTCGCAACAGAATTGACCTATTATGCTTTATTTTATAAAATAGTTTTATTTGATAAAGTGCAGGAGGCAGTTTTGGCACATTGCATTGTTCCGCAGGCGGAAGAAATTTTAGATAAAGAATTTTCTGTTTTAGATAAAGGATTTGTTCGGTTAATTGATTATTATGGTTCTGACCAGAGAATTGTTCAGGCAGCGCGTGTGTCTTACGGCGACGGCACAAAAACTGTCAGTCAAGATGGGGCGTTAATTGATTATCTTTTGCGCCACCAGCACACTTCGCCATTTGAGCAGGTTGTTTTTACCTTCCATTTGAAAATGCCTATTTTTGTGGCGCGACAATGGGTTCGGCACAGAATGGGGCGTATGAACGAAGTTAGCGGGCGATATTCAATTATGAAAGACGAATTTTATGTTCCCGAAACTTCTTGCATTTCTGCTCAATCAAAAGATAACAAACAGGGACGCGCACTTGAATCTTTGCCGAAATCTGAAGCGGAAAAAATCCAAGAAACATTTGTAAAAGGTCAGCAAGAATCTTATTCCGATTACAGTAAAATGGTGGAAGATGGATTAGCGCGTGAAATTGCCCGAATAAATCTGCCGCTTTCTCTTTACACCGAATTTTATTGGCAAATGGATTTGCACAATTTGTTCCATTTTTTAAAGTTGCGCTTGGACTCGCATGCCCAATATGAAATTCGCGAATATGCAAAAGTCATTTTAGAAATGGTAAGAAAAGTTTGTCCGCTTGCAACCGCTTCTTTTGAAAACGATATGCAAAACTCCGTTAATTTTACCGGAGAAGAAATGGAAGCCCTTCGCGCCGTTTTAAACGGAAAAGAAAATCCCCTTTCCGAAAAAAAATTAAAACGCTTTCAAGAAAAAATCGCCACAGGAATCCAGCTATAAAAATTACCGTTTTCGCCACTTTGCAAATTTGCGCGTCATTCTGAGCGGGCATTGCCCCGCGAAGAATCTATGCTTTCTTTTTCAGAAAAGCAGATGTTTCGCTGGCAACGCGCAGACTTTTTGTAAGAATTTCCTTATTTTTTAGCGGTGGCTTGCGACTTTTTAGCGGCTGCTTTTTTTACGCTTTCTGCAAAAAGTTGATTTTGGTCTTTTCGCATGGGAACAGAAAACTCTGGCGTTCCGTCTTGCGCAGAAACTCGGTAAAAGTGCATTGCATCTGTGGTGTATGCGGGACTTTCGGTATTGTTAATCCACCAGTCTAGTACAGAAAGAACACACAATGTGTATTTTAAAAGATTTGCATTTGTTGCCGCCGTAACAGAAATGTCGCGTTTTGCCCCCAACAAAACATCCAATCGTTTTGACACTACATTTGAAATGTCAAAGTGATAACGTTCCCACGGATTGTCAATTCCAGGAACAATTCCCTTTGTCGCAAAAGCGTCATCTATTCGACGGACAAAAGATGTTAGCACCACGCGGGCAAAATCGGTACGACTGTAGAGTGGCTTGTATTTGCTGTCGTTGCGCGGTTTTGTGAGTGTTGGCGCACTGAATTTAAAATTCGGCAAAAAGTATGTTTTTTGTCTCCACAAAATATTATTTATGTTTTCTTTTCCGTACTGAGTTGAAGGATAATCGGCTTGGGAATAAAGCGAGTTCATAAATCCGCGCAAATAATCTCCGTATTTTTTGTTAAACAAATCTTCAATGTAAACACTCCATTCAGAAATTACATCAGAAAGTGTGTCGGCAGCTCCCACGGCATCTTCAATGTTGAATTTTATGTTGCGGCAACCGTGAAAAAGGTCGTCAATAATTCTAACTAAAACGATTGTAACTTGAACACCATTTTCGGGATTTAGCATATTAAAACCATCATCAAATCGGTAAAGCGGCTGAAAATACGGATACATATCTGGGTGATTTTCCAAATTGCTAAAGCCTGCTTTAGGAAATAATTGTTCCAAAATTTTTAAGCCTGCTTCAACAATTTCATCGCGTTCTCCTGCCACGTGAGTTAGTTTTTCCGCTTCCTTTTTTTCTTGCTCTTTTTTCTCTTCAATTTTTTCCGCAGCCTCTTTGCGCTTTTTTTCGGGAATCAGCAAATCAAATTTAGAAAGCCCTGTAAATTGCAAAATTTGATTTATTTTTTGCGTAAAAAATCGCGGGAACTCAACGTGAACCGCTTCTCTGCCGTTCCTTCATCCCTGCAGCCCCGCGGACTGGCGGATCATGTCTTCCACAACGATGTC
>CALCEK010000130.1 GCA_937900125.1 uncultured Treponema sp.
CAAAAACAGATTTTTTTGCTTCTTCTAAAGAATCCAACTTTGGCCAAGAAGTAAATTCTACAGTTGCAGTTTGAACATCTTTTGGTAAATCAATTAAAACAGGTCCTGGGCGTCCGCTTAAGGCAATGTTAAACGCTTTCGGAATTGCCGTTAAAAGTTCCCGCGCGTCTTTTATCATCATGCTGTGTTTTGTAATCGGAAAAGAAAGCCCAAAAGTGTCGGCTTCCTGAAAAGAATCAGTTCCAATCATTGCGCAATTAACTTGCCCCGTAAAAGCCACAATCGGAACGGAATCGCACCTAGCGTCCGCGATAGCGGTCAAAAGGTTCATTGCGCCAGGCCCGCTTGTTACCATACAAACTGCGGGTTTTCCAGTTCGCCGCGCCATTCCCTGAGCAATAAAACCTGCCGCTTGTTCTTGGCGGACAAGCACGTGCTTTATTGAACTTTTTGAAAGTTCGTCGTACAATGGCAAAATATAGCCGCCTGGCAAGCCAGCAACGGTTGTAATTCCTTCTAATTCAAGCAATTTTATTATAATCTGAGAGCCTGTCGCCTTAATCATTCTTACATTTTACCCGCTAGGGCAGTTTTGTCAATCATTTTAGGCTAAAGGAAGAGGGGGGTGTAATGTTTGTAGATGGAGGATTTGATTCTTATTGTGGAAAAAGGGAATCTGAACATTGAGATTTTAGTTTTATAGCATAAGAAATGAATTTGTAAGCTCATTTATTTTTATAAGTTGATTCAAAAATTAGTTTTGTAGCTGTAGAATAAGAATCCAATAAAAAAGAAAAAGATTCTTCTTTTACAAAACATCGTTTATATTCTTATTAAAGAGATTCGTTATCTTATGAGTAGATTTAAAAAGCTAATTTTACAAATAAATGAGTAATTTTACAGATATTTGTTGTTGCTGACAAAGTTTTTTATCTTTGTTATAATGTATTTTATGTCACTGAATTGTAATGAAATAAATCTGATTCTTTCTGAATTAGATATGAATGGTTCTTTTATACAAGAAATAACTCAACCTGGCTATGATTCTCTTGTTTTTAGGCTCATTAAAGGCGGTCAGAACTATTCGATTCTTATTTGCACAGCTTCTTCTAGTTGTCGCCTACATCTGATTCCCTATAATAAGGTGCCGAAAAACCCTAAACCGCTTAGATTCAACGAATTTCTAAAGTCGCGGGTGCAAGGAATGCGCATTAACGAGTGTCGTCAACTGGGGCTTGAACGGATTATTCGCATGGACGTTTCTACTTGGAAGGAGCGACTTTTTGTGTACATAAGGCTTTGGTCGGGCGCGGCGAATGTGATTGTTACCGATGAAGCTGGAAATATTTTGGATTGTATGTTTCGTCGCCCCAAAAAAGGAGAAGTGAGTGGCGGGACTTTTTTGCCTCTTGAACAAGTTTTAAGCGAAGAAGAAATTTTAGAAAAGCAGAAAAAATTCCCGATTCGCCATTTTGAGAATCCTGAGGAAAATGCGCAAAAAGAGGACGCGCTTTTCTTTAACAAAAAAATTTGTGAGTTTTACACCGAACACGCCGTTACGCTTTCGCGCGAAAGTTTGCTTTTGCAAGCGGACAAATGGTACAACAGCAAAAAGAGCAAAATGGATGCCGCATTAGCGCGGCTTTTAGAAAAACAGGCGGAATTTGAAAATTGCGAAACGCTTAGGCACACTGGCGATTTAATTTTGACAAATGCGCATCTTGCAGAAAACTCGTTTTTGGATTGCGAAGATTACGAAACGGGAAAAATGGTTCACATTCGCCTTGATTCAAAACTTTCTCCGCAAGAAAATGCGCGCACCTACTATGAAAAATACAAAAAAGCCGTTAGCGGAAAAGAAGCTTTAGCGCATGACATTGCTCTTTCTAAAAAAGCGATTGAAGAGTTAAACGCGCAGTATGCCGCTATAAAAAATGAGCAAAATGTTCTTAAAATGGAGCAGCTTTTGCGCAAAGATAGTACGCCAAAGCAGCAAACAGAAAAGCAACATCCTGGTTTAAGTTATCTTGTTGACGGCTGGACAATTTTTGTGGGTCGGACTGCGCAAGAAAACGATGAGCTTTTGCGGCATTTTGTAAAAGGGCAAGATGTTTGGCTTCATACTCGCGATTATGCGGGGGGATATGTTTTTGTTAAGGGACAAAAGGGAAAAACTGTTCCGCTTGACATTTTGCTTTATGCGGGGAATTTGGCGGTATATCATTCAAAAGCTCGGAAAAATGCGGAAGCCGATTTATATTACACGCAAGTAAAATATCTTCGCAGGGCAAAAAATGGACCAAAAGGTTTAGTTCTTCCAACCCAAGAAAAAAATCTTCACATAAAATTAGACACAGAACGCCTAAACCGCTTAGACGAATTA
>CALCEK010000131.1 GCA_937900125.1 uncultured Treponema sp.
CTTCAGCATTGAGGGAGTAACGGCCTTGTGGAAACGCAAACCACCCTTGTACGGACCTATTGCGCTGTTGAATTGAACGCGGAATCCACGATTTACATGAGGTTTTCCCGCATCATCTGTCCAAGGCACACGGAACATAATAATTCTTTCTGGCTCAACAAGTCGCTCTAAAACTGCATAGTTTTCCAATTCGGGCATTGTGTCCACAACTGGAGAAATTGTTTCTAAAACAAGCCCTGCTGCCTGAAGAAAATGTCCCTGCTCCGCATAACGAGAGCTAATGTCATCCCAAACACGTTTACAATAAGCATTTTTAATATTGTATTCCATAAAAAATAACCTCTGTTTATTAGAGTAAAATATTTTTATTCATTTGTAAACCAAATTTTTGCATATTTATACATTTTTTTCGGCACATTTTGAACCGCCCCCTTTCTCCTTAACCACAACTTAATTTTACCAAAAACAAACATCTCATTCAACAAGACGCAAAATAATTGACTAAATGCTTTTTTTTGTATAGTGTTTTAACTATTTTCAACTTATAGGAGATTTTTATGGAAAAGTGTAAAAAAATTTTGCTTAGTTTAGCACCATTTTCTGTTTTTGCGGTGTATTTTATTCTTTCGCTGTCTTGCGCAACAAGTAGTAACGCAAAAGTTTTCGGAACAGGTGAAGAAGTTTCTGCTTACCCCATTACAACCGAAAACTTTATAAGAAACTACGACATCACTTTAGTAAGTACAGAAAATTGTCCTTCAAGAATTTTAAAAGTCATTATGAATGACGAAAATCCTACTACTTATTACACAGTTTCAAAACCTGGCGATACCGAAGTTACAATCAGAGTTGGAAGTGGCGAAAGTGCTACACAAAAGAAAGTTGACTATGACCGCATAACCGACAGTGAATTAAGCGACAAATTTTTCTTAAACGAAAAAGATGCTCAAGATGCTGTAGCATTTATAAATCAGCTTGAAGAACAATTCAAAGAAAATCGCTACGAAGAAGGCATTTTAAACAAATTTCAAGTTTACAAAAAAACCATAAAAACCGAAAAAGTATGGGTTGTAGACGACAAAAGTGTTGGAGGATGCTGCGGCACAACAGAAACGGGACATTATGAAACTGTAGAAACTCCAGTGTACACTACTCGCATTTTGTTCATTCAACATTCAACAGTTGCGGGCGAAGACGCAATTTTGTACAGTGCAAATGGTTCTGACATTGTAAAAGTTACGCTAGAAGAAATTCTTTCAGTGCGCGATGCACTCTCAAAATAAGAAAAAAATTTTTGCGGGACTGCTTTTGTTGCTTGTGGCACTTGCCCTTTATGCAGTCCTGCACGATTTTACGGAATTGGCGATTTTTGCTCATTTAAAAAGCGCAAATCTAAAATGGTACAAAACCGCTCAAACCGCTGTCGTTCTTTTTTTACGAAAAACACCATTTTTTAAAATCGTAAACGGATATTTTGTTGACTTCCTTTGGTTTTTGTCGTTCACACTGATTTTTACAGGAATTTTTGAATCCTCCAAAAAACACCAAATTGCTTTTTTAACTTTAATGGCTATTCTAAGCGAAAGTTCTCAGTTGATTTTCCCCGCGCTAGGAACGTTTGACCTTTTTGACCTTTTGCTTTATTTTGTTACAATAATTGCATTTGCATTTTTTCCTCACAAAAGCCGATAAATCGATAAATCGCACATTTTAGCTTATTAAAAAAACAAAAATTCTATGAAAATGTATAGTTTTGTACTATAATAAAAGTGGGATTTTGTGCTATAAAAAAGAAGGCAGTTATGAACGAAGATATATATGAACTTGTATGTATGAGTTTTGCACATCACCTTGGCTACCTGTCATTTGATGACTTTTTAGAAAAGGTAATTTGTTTTGAAGCGAATTTAGAAACCGATTCGGCACGATTCCTTTTAAACGATGGACAAAATTCCTATTTAAAAGACAAAAATGACGCTCCGCTTTTATATTCGCAATTAACGGAAAAGTTACTTTCTGCGTGGCAACCGCAAGACGGCGAAAAATCCGCAACCGTATTTTTTGATATTGCAACATTAAAAGCCGCAAATGCAAATGGCAAAAAATTTTTGTACGGAGATTTTTCTTGTATAGAAAATGGTGTTCGTTTGCACAAGCAATTAAGTTGCAAATTAAGCCAAAAAGACGGAAACTTGCACGGAACATTTTTTGTTTTTGACACAACAGAACACACGGTGCGAACAGCCAGTTTAACTCGCCGCGCAGAATATGATCTTCTTACCGAACTTTATAATCGGAATGCCGCTGATTTTTATATTCAGGAATATTTTAACAGTTGGCCCGAAGAAGAATCCGCGATTGTCCTTATAGATGTTGACGATTTTAGAAATTTTAACGACCGTTTTGGGCATCACATAGGCGATATTATTATGAAAGATACCGCAAAAAATTTAATAAATCATCTTGGAAACAATTCAATTTTGGGGCGCAATGGCGGAGATGAATTTATCGCACTTTTAAAAGACCGAAACGCGCACGAAGTTCTTGACGAAATTAAAAAATTCAGCGAATGTTGCAAAGCTGTCGAACACGAAGGCAAAACATACAAATATACACTTTCTATAGGTTACGCGCTGTACCCAGAACACGGAATTGTATATCACGACCTTGCAAAAAAAGCGAATCAAGCAGTCCTTTCTGTAAAATCAGCGGGGAAAAATAACGTTCAACAATTCAAGGAGAGAGAAAATGACGAATAACCCCCAGACTAACACAATCCCAGTCGGTGTAAAAGGTGGATTTTTTATTTACGAAGCAACTGACGCTGAAAAAATTCTCTGGGCAGACGGAAACGTTATAGAATTATTTGGTTGCAAAAACCTTGAAGAATTGCAGGATTACACCAAAAATTCATTCAGCGGAATGGTTTTTCCAGAAGACCTTCCAAAAATCAAAAATACAATTCAAAGTCAAACAATGTACGGAGAGCGTCGCCACGATTATGTCCGCTACAGAATCACGCCAAAAACTGGCGGTTTGCGCTATGTTGAAGATTTTGGTCATCTTTTGCGAGCCGAATACGGAAAATCGTATTTTTATGTTTTTATAGTGGACGTTGAACAATCCGAATATTTTAACCTAGCCAAAAACAGTTATGCCGAAGCGCAAATTTTCGCACAAAATTTAGACACGGATTCTCTTACGGGTTTGTACAATATGTCGCAATTTTACCAAAAAGTTCAAGTCATCATAACAAATCCCGAAAATCGCAAAAAAGGAATCAATTTTATTCACTTTGACGTTGCGAATTTTAAACTTTTTAACGAGCGATACGGCTTTACAAAAGGGGACGAATTATTGTGTCAGGTGGCGCGAATAATTCGGAAAACTTTCCCCGAACACCTTGTTGCGCGTTTTTCAAATGACCATTTTGTTGTTTGTACTTTTCAGCGCGATGTTGCGGAACGAATTGAAGAAATCCACAAAAAAGCGCAACACGTAATTCAAGGCAGCAGTGTTGAATTAAAAGCGGGCGTTTACCCTTTGCAAGACAATGTTACGGAAGTTGGAATCGCCTGCGACCACGCGCGACTCGCCTGCAACAGTATAAAAAAACGCTACGACATTATTTATTGTTTTTACGACCCAACTCAAAGCAAAAAATTGCGGCAACAACAATACATTGTAGACCACTTAGACGAAGCGATTGAAAAAGAATACATAAAAGTTTTTTATCAACCTGTAATTCGGGTAAGTACGGGCGAAATTTGCGGTTACGAGGCACTTTCGCGGTGGAAAGACCCCGTGCAAGGAATGTTGTCGCCGTTGGATTTTATAGAAACGCTTGAGCAGTTCCATTTGATTCACAAATTGGACGGTTACGTGGTAAAGCGCGTTTGCCAAGATTATCAAGAGCTTTTGCGGTTAAATGAGCCGATTGTGCCAGTTTCAATAAATCTTTCGCGTATGGATTTTCAGCTTTGCAATATTTTTGAAGTTGTCGAAAATTATCGTCGCCAGTTTGAAATGCCACGCGAAATGTTGGACATTGAAATTACAGAAAGTGCTTTGAGCGACAATTCGGATTTTATGAAAAAAGAAATTATCCGTTTTCATCAGGCAGGGTATCAGATTTGGATTGATGATTTTGGTTCGGGCTATTCTTCACTGAATGTCCTTACGGATTACGCTTTTGACCTTTTAAAACTTGATATGAAATTTTTGCGGTCTTTTGACAATAATCCAAAAGCTGGAACGCTAATTTATTACATTGCCTATGCAGCACAAGAATTAGGACTTCAATCTTTGAGCGAAGGTGTTGAAACGCAAGCACATTTTGACTTTTTAAAAAAGATAGGCTGTAATAAAGCACAGGGGTATCTTTTTGGAAAGCCGCTCCCGCTTGCCGAAACCCGTGCCCAAACTTCAGAAAAAGGACTAACTTGGGAACAAGGCATTTAGTTTTGCGCCACGCGATTTTATCTTAGGTTATTCTGAAGAACGCAGGAGTGTAGTTCCAAAGAATCTGTGCGTTCTTAAACAAGCGAAACACTCTCTTTCTAATACGCTAAAAGAGAGTGTCCCGCCGAAACAGTTTTAATCTTTGCTTAGAAACCGATTCTCATTCCTAGGGCAGCTTGTAAACCGCTCACTTGGAAACTTCGCACAAAATTGGTACTGCTTGTTGCAAGTGCAAAATCAAGCTCTAATACGCGGAAATTTAAGCCAAGCCCCAAACGATTAACAAACACTTTGTCTGTATATTCGTGCGAAAGGCTAAAATTAAACACATAAAGCAAGCGAAGGTCTGCGCCAACTTTATATTCGGGGTACATACTGCTTGTGTTAATAGAATTTGTAATGTTAAAATCAGCACCGAACGGGTTACGCATTGCAACACCGCCTTTTCCCCGCACTGTAAGCCATTTTCCAAATGGTCTAAATGCCGCTTCTGCACCAAAACGGAATGGACGATTTACTGTGTAATTTTCACTATTGCTAAAGACAAGTCCTGAAAAAGTGGGCTGTTCAAAGGTGGAACTTGTTGTTTCGCCCCCAAGAGAATTCAAAACTCCGTCCATAGAAAATGCCCAACTCGCGTTTCCAGAAACAGAATTATGCAATTTTGCAGGAACAATAGGAACATTTGCATACGCACCAACATCTAATGCAGAAAAAAGTGCCATTTCCGCAGCAAGATTTACATCAAATCCCATGCTGTTTAAAACGTCAGAAAGCATATTTTCCATTTGGAGATTCGACATAAGCTCGGTGTACGACAATGTTGAACCTGTACTTATTTCTGTTGTTGAAGTTAGCGATGAAATTTCATCCATTACTCCATTTAGCCCAGTCAAGTCAAAAATGCCATAGGCGGTAAAATTAGCATTTGCTTCTGCGCTTATAGCCCCATTGTTTTTTGCGGTGAATTTAACGGAACTTGTAGTTTCTGGAATGTAAACAATTGGAATAAACGCCGTAGGAGTGGCTGTAATTTTAAACCGCCCAATCCGAATCCCAATAGGAAGTGATGTACTCACAAAAGATTCAAAATAACCTCCCTCAGAAATTTCGTATTCTTTGCCTATTTCGTTTCCCTTGCCCAAAATCGTAAACAAATCTTTTCCAACGAAAAAATTTCCCGATGAAGAAAAATTTGTTACAAGCCCCACCTGAAAACGCTTAAAGTTGAGTTTTAAAAAGCCATCCATTCCCAATTCGCCGTCAATAACAAGACCTTTTTGATTCATCTTTGTCATATCATCAGCGATTTTGGTAAAATCGATTACAACAAGGCCTGGATTGTCAGAGTTTCCCGTCATAAAAATGTCAGCCATTGTAAACACATTCTGATTCAATCCAGCATCAAAATCGAAACCTAATTCCACATATCGAGAAGAATTATAAATATCCGCAAAAGCCACAGAAACTGCAAGGCTAACAAAAGTTAAAAATCCAATAAGCTTTTTCATTGCACTTTTCCTCCCCACACTGTAATTGGCGTGTCACCGTCCATTTTTATGCCAAAGTTTACTGCAACGTTTAATTCTTGGCTTAAAGTACCGCCTTTTATAGAAACAGTCGTTGGTTTTGCCTCCGTTGCGCCGTCAGCAATTACAATGCTGATTTCTGGATTAAACGGATATTTTGTAAACACCTTTTCCATATCGGAAGAGGTTAGTTTAAGCGTGTTGTTGCCACTACCAACGGCAGTTGTTGTGCTAAAGCCTGTTCCGCCTTTGTCTTCTATGTAAAGTTTTAATCCCATATCTTTTAGCAAGTCGTTGTTAATGCTATAGGACATTTTTACGTAGTCAATCGCGCTAAGGTAACTTGTAAATTCCGCATAAGTAGAAGCACTTTCTCTGCCGAGGAGGTCGGCATTTTCTTCAGAGGCAGCTAACGCCGTAAATTTTATTGGATTTGACACTTCAAACTTAAACGGAAGAACAATCGCCATTTCCAATGCGATAGTCGCTTTTCCGCCATCAGAGCTTGCCTCATCGATTTGTTTTTTTGTAAGAGTAAGGTCAGACGTTGAACTTCCATCGCCCATATTAATAGTTCCCTTCATTTTTAATCCTGAAGGCTTGTTGTTGAGCGTTTCGGCAAGGTCAACCTTAAAACTGTAATATTTTGCGCCTTGCCCAGAGGCTGTTGCTTGATTGAATGTTTTTACCGCCGCTGCGTCTGTAGCGTTTATGGTAGAACCTTTTTCTTCTGGCCAACTAACAGCGTCAACAAAGTAAAGATTCCCATTAGAAGATTCTAGCAAATCCAAACCTGTTTCATTTCCGTCATACACCAAGTGCATATCGCCTGTCATAGAAACATCTTTAAGTGCGTCCATATCTGGCTTGTTGGCAAAGAAATAAACTTCCAACTCAGAAATTTTCATAGAATCAAGACCGTCAACGCCAAGCCCGCTAGTTGCGCTTGAAAGCATTTCATTCAAATTAAACGCACTCATATCTTGGTCAATATCTTGCGATTGCTCGCTCAAATTTGCCGTAACGCTTGAAAAATTATTTACTATCTCAATATTAGAAACGCTAATGTTGTAATTTTGTCCCATAGACAAATTTGTAAACGTTTGCTCATCGTTAATTTCCATTACAAAATCAAGATAATGCTTTGTGCTATCATCTTCAGAAGCTGCGGGAAGTGTTACGGTAAAGCCCGCACCTGTCCAGTTAGCATCAATAGCAACTGTATTTCCGCTTTTTATTGCATCAGTTTTTGTAAAATAGCCCGTTGGGGTTTTGTCAGTGCTAAGTTCTTTAAAGGCAGTTAGTTTTACGGCAATGTCATTTCCTTCGGGCATAGAATTTATTGTCTGTGCAGAAATACCAAAAGAAGCGTTTGCATCTTCCGAAGTAATATAAGCGATTTTTTTCAAGTATTTTAGCATTTCATTGCTGATTTCAACACTGCCTTCATCACCATTTGTTGGCAAAGTGTAACCTACACTTTTATCTCCATTGAGAGCTTTTAAGTCAACCGTAACAGAACTTAATGTTGAAATTATTATTTTTACGCTAACAACCACATTATTATTGTTTACAGTTACCCCAGAAGGAATAGTAAACTTAATTTTTCCGTTAGACTCTATAGAAGATTCTGGAGTTAAATCTGTTGCACTCCAGTTATATTCTTTGTGCAAAAGCCCTGTTGAAGCAACATTATCGTCTGCTAAAGTGCCAGAGCCAATAGTAAAAGATTCCATAGTAGCCGTTATGTTTTCTGACCAACCATCTGGGCGCGGAATGTCAATTACAACTTTTGCGTCATTAAAAGAGAATTTTTGAATCCCCTTACCGCTCATAGTGTTAAGATTTGCATTTCCTGTAAAAGTTTGCTCTGAAGTATTCTCACTAAGAACAGTAAAATTCACAGAGCCAGAATAGCTAGCTCCCAAAATTTGTGCCGCAGAAAATTCTGCACCACCAGCGTCAAATTCACCACTTGGAATTTCAATGACAAAATCCATTTTTGCGTTTTCACCAACAGTTTCGCCAAATTCAAATTCTTCAAAATACTGCTCAATGTCTAAAGGTACATCGTAAAGTGGATATTGCAACAAATACGTTAGCGGCGCGTCTGAACCTGTAACATAGTTATAATAACTTGCATTTTCGCCAAGACTAGAAGCAAGTGTGCTATCTAGTGACTGACCTTGAGCGGCACTGCTTAAATCATAAGAAAATTGTCCTAGCGCAACATTATATTCGGCATCTGTTTTTACCGCAATTCCTGTGGGTAAAGCAAAGTTATCGCAAGCCGAAAACAAAACCGCAAGCGTTGTGCTTAAAGATAACAAAAAAAGGCTTTTTCTTTGCATAAAAATCCCTCCTCCTTAAAATGTCGGCAACTTCTCCCATGTTGGAAGACTCTCTATTTAAAATAATAACATATTATGGGATTTGGAACAACTTTTTTTATACATTTCACCGATTTTTACCCGATTTTCGTTCCCTAACTGTCTACAATTTTATACAATCAACAAACAAAAATGCTCCATTGCGCTCCGCTTATAGCACAGATTTGTGTTTTTTGCTATAATTTGTTCTATGAATCGGATTTTGGTGTTGGTGGTGGGGAGCGCGTTTTTGCTGGTTGGGCTTATTTTTTGTGGCATCGGCTTTTACTTAAATCGCCCCGAATCTCGCGCAAAAGCGGCAATTAGTGGCGCAGGCGGAATTATTTTTTACCTTTTAGGTGCAATTACGGCGGTGAGCGGCTTGCTCGCACTTTGTTTTAGAGCCTATCTTACACGTGGCATAATTTCTGTGTTTTGCCTGATTTACTTGATTTTTTTGACGGCACTTTCGCTGGTGTTTATTTTGTTGACGGGGAAAAAATGAGCGGGCAAATCCATTCGGTGCGCAAAAGTACGCAGTTCAAGCGGGAACATAAAGCTGATTATGGAAGAGAAAAAATCAAAATTTTGTATGAAGATGATTTTTTGATTGTGATTCTAAAGCCAAGCGGAATGCTTTCAGTGCCTTATCCAGGAAGCAAAGCAAAAACGGCTATTGATTCTTTAGAAACCCTTATGAGAAAGCGAGGAACTTTTTCGGCAAACAAAAAGCCCCTCGTTGTACACCGCCTCGACCGAGACACCAGTGGAGTTATGATGTTCGCGCTAAACACAGAAATTCAGCGCAAAATAATGAAAAATTGGCAAACTATGGTAACAGAGCGCGTTTATCGTGCTGTAGCCGAAAATCCGAAGGATAAAAATAAATATCTTTCGCAAAGTGGCACAATCGACTTACCGCTTGCAAAAAATGCACACAACGTGGGATATGTTCCAAACCGCGCAGACGATACGGCAAAAACTGTCCCTGCCAAAACACACTACAAAATTATTGTACAGGGCAAAACCCACACACTTTTTGAATTGGAACTAGAAACTGGCAAAAAAAATCAAATTCGGGCGCATTTGTCCTCAAAGGGATACCCGCTTGCAGGAGATGAAAATTATCGTGCCAAAACCGACCCCTTCCATCGACTTTTATTACACGCGCGTAGCCTTGCATTTGTTCATCCAATTACAAAAGAAACGCTTCGCTTTGAAAATCCAGAACCTCCAGAATGGGAAAAATACGTTAAAACTGGCGATTTTCACCCCGAACCGCCTGTTTGGCAAAATGGCTCGTTTTCTCAAAAAAGCAGAAGCGCGGCACACACAGCGTACACGGCAAACTCTGGGGTAAAAGGTGCGCATCTTAGCAAAAAAGCCCTTTCTTCGCTCGATTTTATTGCAAAAGGAAAATTGCGGGCAAAACATTAAAGGGAATCGAAACCTCTAGAAATTGCAATTTTTAGAAATTCCATAACGAATTAAATATATTAAACCTATTCGGAAACTTCAGTTTCAGAACAGGTCTATTGTTTAACTTTGTGTTTTATAGTATGATTTCTTCATGGCAAAAAACCTTTCCATCAAAAAAATTTCAGAAATCTGGGCTGACTCTTCCACAAAATCTAACTTTTCTGAGTCTGCGACTCCAATCAGCGAGACCGTCTTCAATATCCGTCTTGATGAAAGCGGAAGGGCGTATTTTTTCTTCTCGGACAAAAAAGGCCTGCGCCTTGAAATCGAAGAAATTCAGGGGGATTCAAGCCCGCTTGGACTTGCCGTTGAGCGGATCAAAAATCAGAAGCTTGACTATCTTTCCTGGAATGATGAGGAAGATTCTGCGATTTACCTTGACCAGAACAGTGAATTTGCATATCAGCTTTTTAAGGGCGAGCGAAGCTTTTTGTTCGACGAAAAAATAGTCTCAAACGCACAGAATCCTGAGCGCACAAAAATCATGCTCACCGTAACGCCGCAGAAAGAAATAAAAGGCGATTTCTCAAAATCAAATTTCGACCTGAAGCTCTTCCTGAAGACCGAAAACGAGCTTCTTGAAAATCCCGTTCCACTTACGGCAAATTACGCCCTTGCGGACGGAAAAATCTTCAAAACCCGCGACACTGGAATCAACTACAATTATATCGGGATGTTCGAAGGAGTCGCCAAGGGTAGCGAGATCGAGGAATACCTTTCGCTTTTTGCATCGATTTTTCCTTCCATAAAAATCACAATGGACGGCTGGACTGAAATTGCCCATCAGCGCGTGAATGCGGAACCTGCTCTCAATTTTTCAGGCCTTGATGAGGACGGAAATCTTTCAATCAAGCTTCTGTGGAATTACGAGCCTTTTACGACAGAATTCATTTCGGAGAACAAGCCGGCTTCTTTAATCAAACTGAACGCAGACGGACGCACGCTCTCAAGGATTCCGGTCTCATACGACGGAAACGAAAGCTGGAAAAAGATGAATTCCATGCTCAAAGCCTGCCTTAACCGCCATCCCGAAGCAAAGGAAGACGACTCTGCCTCATACACAATCGAGGGAGAGGATCTCTATGTCACTTCCTCCCTCGCACTTCCGTTCCTTTCGGAGAATTTGAGCGAGCTTGCGCAGAATTACAAGCTTTTCGGAACTGAGGCTCTCAAAAAATACAAGCTCAAGACCGTCGTTCCAAAAACACACCTTAAAGTGGGAAGCGGAATCGACTTTTTTGACACTGAATGTTCGGTCGAAATCGAAGGCGAGCTTATGTCACCGAGCAAACTCGTCGAGCTTTACGAATCCAACAAATTTATCCCGCTTTCCGACGGAACCCGCGCCATCATCGACAAGAATTTCTTTCTGCGCCTCAAGCGTCTTTTGGGGAAACAGCAGAAAGACGGCACTTACAAAATCTCTTTCTTTGACATGCCGCTCGTGGACGGCCTCATAAACGCAAAAATCGACAATGCGGAAAACGAAACGCTTCCATGGCAGACTTTTTTCTCAGGCTTCAACAAGATTCAAAATCAGAAGGTTGAGGATTTGCCCGTCACGAAACTCTTGCGAGACTATCAAAAATACGGGCTTCAGTGGCTTTCGTATCTTACGGAAAACAATCTCGGGGCCTGCCTTGCAGACGACATGGGGCTGGGAAAAACAATCCAGACAATCTCTCTTCTGGCGACACGGTATGCAAACGGAATGGAAGGTCAGACAATCGTAATCGTTCCGAAGTCGCTGATTGACAACTGGATTTCAGAGCTTTCAAAATTCGCCCCGGAACTGAGCGTGTATGCCTATTACGGAGTTGAGCGCGACATGGGCGAGGCAAAAAAACACCAGATTATCCTTACGACTTACGCCGTAGCGCGAAACGACATCGAATCGCTCCAAAAAGAGAATTTCGAGTACGCGGTGCTTGATGAAGTCCAGCAGATTAAAAACACCGCGAGCCAGTCAAGCAAGGCCGTCATGCTTTTGAACGCAAAGCACAGAATCGCGCTTTCAGGCACTCCAATGGAAAACAATCTTGGCGAGCTTTATTCCATCTTCAGGTTCCTGAACCCGGCGATGTTCGGAACGGAAGGGGAATTCAACAGAAGATACGGAAGCCCCATTCAAAAAGACGGCGATGAGGACGCGGCAAAGGAGCTTTCTGCAAAAATCCGGCCGTTCATTTTGCGCCGCTTGAAGCAGGAAGTTGCAAAGGAGCTTCCTGAACGCACAGAGCAGGTAATTTATGTCGATATGTCCCCGACTCAGGCGGCAGTCTACGAAAAACAGCGGCTTTTCTACCAGAGCCTGATTAACAGCGAGATTGCCAAAAACGGCTTTGAAAAATCACAGTTCTGCATTTTGCAGGGGCTTACCGAACTCCGCCAGATTGCAACCGTTCCAGAAGCAAAAACTGACGGCGAAGTCGAAGGCGCGAAATGGGCGGAGCTTGTCGAAAAAATCACGGAGCTTTCTTCGAGCGGCCACAGATGCCTTGTGTTCTCGAATTTCCTTGCCTCAATCGACGCCATGAGCGAGCGGCTGTCTGGAGCGGAAATTCCCCATCTTGTGATGACAGGAGCAACCTCAAACCGCGCGGAACTGGTCAAAAAATTCCAGCAGGACGACACATACAAAGTATTTTTGATGACGCTAAAAACAGGCGGCGTGGGGCTGAACCTCACGGGAGCGAACTACGTCATCCAC
>CALCEK010000132.1 GCA_937900125.1 uncultured Treponema sp.
GCGGTTTTAAACTCGTTGACCTGAGCGGAAACATGGTTTCCGAACAGGTCTATTACATTCGCCAAAATCGTGTGTCATTCACAAACCGCACTCTTTTACAAGCTATTGAACAAATCCCTGCAAAAAATTATAATGAAATAATGAAAATTAGGATTTTTACGAAGGCTTTTTTTGCTAAAGTTTTTGCGCTTGCTGTTTTCCCTTGCTTTTTTTCGTGCAAAGCGGCTTCTTCGGCTTTTACGGTGGAAAATGCTTCTTCTGTGAGTGTAACGGTTGTTGCTAAAAATACCAGTACAGAATATACGCTTCAGCCTCAAGAAATAAAATCAATTGACGACCCGCTCACTTTGTCTTTAAAAGATAATCCTCGCGTTGAGTTTTCATATCCACAGGCGCAATATTATTACATTTCCGACTTAAAAAAATATACCTACACAGTTTACAATAACAAAACTGCCAGCGTGGTTTTGGGCGAAGAAAACGGAATGTTAGGGGAAAATTACAATAGCACAGTAACGCTAGAGGCTGCTGTAACATCGCCTAGCACAACGAGCGTTAGCGTTTACACTTCCTCGCCTAGTTTTTATGCGTATTTAAGCGGAAACGAAAATGCAAAGCTAACTGTAACAACTAGCACTTCCACCGATTCTGATGGGAACGAAATTTATACGATTAACATAAATTAACTTTTGTAATCAGAAATTTGACTTTTGGACATTTTATTATTATTTTTTAAGACATTGGAAAATCTTTTCTGATGTCTTTTTTTGTTTGCGGAGAACTACTATATGGAAGAAAATTGTAAAACTGAAAATCGTTTTGTTTCGCAAGAACATTTTACTGGCGAGCGGGCAGAATTTTTTTCAGCAAATAGCGATTATGAGCATTGCATTTTTTCGGATGGGGAATCTCCATTAAAACACGCGCATAATATTTCACTAAATTCCTGTATGTTTAAATGGAAATATCCACTTTGGTACGTTACGGACGCAAAAGTAAAAAATTCCGTTTGGCAAGATATGGCGCGAGCGGGCGTTTGGTACACAGAAAATATTTCGGTTTTAGATTGTACAATTGATGCTCCAAAAAATTTCCGCAGATGCAAAAATCTTTCGCTTGTGAACGTTCATTTTACAAATGCTGCCGAAACGCTTTGGCACTGTACAGATGTAAACTTGTCAAATGTACAGGCAAAGGGCGACTACTTTGCAATGAATTCCAAAAATCTGCAAATTGAAAATTTGGAACTTTCTGGGAATTATCCGTTTGATGGGGCGAGCGATATTAGCATTAAAAATTCGCGTTTAATTTCTAAAGATTGTTTTTGGAATTGCGAAAATGTTGTGATTAAGGATTCTTTTATTTCTGGGGAATATTTTGGCTGGAATTCAAAAAACATTCAGCTTGAAAATTGTACAATCGAAAGTTTGCAGGGCTTTTGTTACATTGAAAATCTTGTGCTAAAAAATTGCAGGCTTTTAAACACAACGTTGGCTTTTGAATATTCCACAGTGGATGCCGACATAACAGGAAAAATTGACAGCGTTTTAAATCCGTCTGGCGGAACAATCCGCGCGGACAAAATAGAAAAACTTATAATCGAAAAAGATAGGGTAGACCCCGCAAAAACGCGCATCGTTGCAAAAGGGTAGGAGAATGTTTGTATGACAAGTGATTTTGACTTTGACAGAGTAATTAATCGGCGTGGAACGAATTCGCTCAAATGGAATGTAAAAGAAAAAGAAATTCCGCTTTGGGTTGCCGACATGGACTTTTTAGCTCCCAAGCCCATTCTCGAATCCCTTTCAAAAAAAATTTCCGAAGGCATTTTTGGCTATCAGGTTTTAGACGACTCTTGGGCTAAATCCTACATTTCATGGTGGAAAAGGCGACACAATTTTTGTATTGAAAAAGATTGGCTTGTTTTTTGCACGGGAGTTATTCCTGCCATCTCGAGTGCGGTTCGCAGATTTTCTTCGCCCGCAGAATATGTCGCAGTTTTAACGCCAGTTTACAACATTTTTTTTAATTCGATTGTGAATAATGGGCGGCGCGTAAAAGAATGTCCGCTCCTTTACAAAAATGGCGAGTATTCCATTGATTTTGACAGTTTAGAAAAAACGTTAAGCGACCCGCTTGTTTCGCTTTTTATTTTGTGTAATCCGCATAATCCTATAGGAATTCTTTGGGACAAGGAAACGCTTTCTAAAATCGGGTCTTTGTGCGCAAAATATAATGTTACGGTTTTGAGCGATGAAATTCATTGCGACATTACCGAAGGACAAAAATCCTACGTTCCGTTTGCGAGTGTTTCGGAGGAATGTAAAAATATCAGCGTAACTTGCGTAGCTCCAACAAAGGCGTTTAATCTTGCGGGAATACAAACTGCGGCGGTTGTTGTTCCGAATGAAAAACTCCGCGCAAAAATCGAACGTCAGCTTAATACGGACGAAGTTGCCGAACCAAACGCTTTTGCACTTTCTGCAACGGTTGCCGCTTTTGACGAATGTGAAGCCTGGCTAGATGCAATGCGTTCTTACGTTTTTGAAAATCGGGCGTTGGCGGAATCTTTTGTAAACGATTCTATAGAAGGGATTTCGGCAGTTCATGGGGAAGCGACTTATTTATGCTGGCTTGACTGCTCTTTGCTTTTAGAAACAAAAAATCATGCGGCAAGCAGCAAAGTCTTAGCGGGCTTTATTAGAAAAAAGACGGGACTGTATCTTTCTGCGGGAAGCGTTTACGGCGGAAATGGAAACAATTTTTTGCGAATGAACGTTGCCTGCCCAAAAAGCATTGTGCAAGATGCCCTGGAGCGTCTAAAAACAGGCACACAACTTTGGAAAGAAAAGGAATAAGCATTCGACTAGCAACGCGGGGACTTTTGTGAAGGGGCGCACCATTGTTTGCAAAAGAGATGTTACTCACTCTTACAACAAAGCTCAAATCGCTTTACACGAAGTTCTAATTACTAATTCTGGCGAAATTGTGATGTGGCGAGGGGTAGAGTCGCTTCCGTGAACGGCGTATTCTAAAAGGTCAACGGCGGCAATTCCTACGCTTTTGATTTTCATATCGATGCAAGTTAAATTGTAGGTTTTTGCAAACATTGTGTTGTCGTGGCTCATCAGCGAAATGTCATCGGGAACGCGCAAACCTAATTCGTTTAAAGCGGCAAGTGTTCCTAATGCCATAATGTCGTTTGCGGTAAAAATTGCCGTTGGGCGGTTTCCGTTTTCAAAGTATTTTAAGACTTCGCGGCGACTTGTGTCTATTCCAGAAATAAAGTCGGTGTTTGCGGCTTTTATTGAATCCTGCTTTTGTGGGGGAAGCCCGATTTTTTCTAATTCTTCTTGCCAGATTTTTTCTTTCAATTTAAATGAATATCCCGCTTCTCCCGCTACATAGGCAATTTTTCTATGACCTAAACCTAAAAGGTAAGCCATTGCGTCTTTCATTCCTTTTTCCTGATTCACTGTAATTGAATTGCAATCAAGGTCGGCAGGGAAGGAGTGGACAATAACGAGCGGTAGTTTCCTACACAAACGATTGTAAAGCTCAATTAGCGCAACACCTTCTGCCAAATCGTGCAAAATCGCGCCAGCAAATCCCCGCGACACAACATCAAGCAAACCACGATATTCTTCTTCTATATTAGTGCAACAAAGTGTATAACAAAGTGCATTTTGCTCAGAAAATAAGTTTGAAACTCCTTCAACAAATTCGCTCGAATACAAATTGCTCAACGAATGAGAAATTACCGCATATGACGGAGCTGAAGTTTTGGAATTTGTAATTCGCCTTGCCGAAGATTCTGGCAAATAGTTCATTCGCAAAATTACTTCTTCTAATTTTTTTTTGGTGGCATCTTTTACAGGGCCATTGTTCAAAAATCGAGAAACCGTTGCGATAGAAACACCAGCCTCTGTTGCAATATCCGTGATTGTCATTCTTCTATAATAAGATGATTCTTTTAAATTGTAAATAGTTTTGAAAAATAATGTAAAATTTTACAAAAAAATTGAAAATTTTTCTTTACAAATGAAAAAGACTGTGCTAGGATAAAATTATGAACAGAACAACAATAAAGCGAAATGCAATTTCACTAAGTTTTATCCTTCCGTGTTTGATTGGCTTTGCGTGTTTTTACCTTTTGCCAACAGTGCGGGGACTTTTTTACAGTTTTACGGATTGGGACTTGTTTTCTAAGGCAAAGTTTGTAGGTCTTAAAAATTACATCAATTTGTTTAAAGACCACGATTTTTGGATTGCAATGAAAGTTACAATCCTGTACGTTTTGCTAAACATTCCGCTTCAAACTGTTTTGGCAATGATTATCGCGCTGATTATGAATAATGCCTCAAAGGGAGTTGGAGCTTTGCGCGGGATTTATTTAACTCCGTGGATTATGTCAAATGTTGTAGTTGGACTTTTGTGGTTTTGGATGCTTGACCCGCCAGTCGGAATTATTGACGCACTTTTGGTAAAAATGGGTTTACAAAAAATCAACTTTCTTACAGATACAAAAACCGCGCTTCCGTCAGTTGCAATGATAAACATTTGGCGGCACATGGGTTACACTGCATTGCTTATTTTTGCGGGCTTGCAAAGTGTTCCAAAAGAAATTGAAGAAGCGGCTGTAATTGACGGTTGCACCCCCGTAAGAAAATTCTTTTCGGTCGTTTTGCCATATATTAGACCCGTTATGGTGTTTGTAATTATAACTACCGTCATTGGCTCGTTCCAAGTATACGACACAATCGCGGTAACAACAAAAGGCGGACCTGTTGCGGCAACTTATGCAATTTATTTGTTCATTTACAAAAATGGATTTGAAGCCTACCAGATGGGATATTCATCTGCGGCAAGCGTTGTGCTTTTTATCATTCTAGCATTTGTGAGTGGCTTGCAAATGAAGTTGATGAACGGAAACGAATCGGATAACTAGGAGTTAAGGTATGGCAAAGAAAAAATTATCTGGCGTTACAAAAATGGGAACTTTTTTAACATGGTTTGTAATTGTGATTTTGTTAATCGTAACAATCTTTCCGTTTTTTTGGGTTGTCCGAACTTCGCTCACACCAAATTCCCTAATTTTTACGGAAGCCACGCGAATGTTTCCTTCTCAGATTACGTTAAAAAATTATGCGCGAGTTTTGGGAATGCTTAGTCAAGAAGAATCAATCGCATTAGGCGGAACTGGGCAAAGCGTAAACTTTTTGTTAAATCTGCGAAACTCTCTGATAATTGCAGTGGTAACAACGGTTTTTCAGGTTTTATTTTGCGCAATGGCAGGCTACGGTTTTGCGCGTTTGGACTTTCCGTTTAGAGACAAAATCTTTGCCTTAATTCTTGCGGCTATGATGGTTCCAGGCGTTGTTATGATGATTCCGAACTTTGTTTTTATCCGCCAACTTAAACTTTTAAACACGTATGCGGGTGTTGTTCTTCCAGCAATTTTTATGACACCATACAGCGTATTTTTTATGCGCCAGTTTTTTATGGGAATCAACAAAGAAATTGAAGAGGCGGCTTACCTTGATGGAGCGGGACAATATCGCACATTTTTTATGATAATTATGCCACTTATGCAAACCGCCGTTGTAACGCTCGCAGTTACGGTTTTTATAAATACTTGGAACGATTATATGTGGCCATTGATTGTTGGCAAAAAAGAAAATCTTAGAACGTTAACAGTTGCGCTTGGCGTGTTCCGTTCCCAAACACCGCAGGGACAGCCAGACTGGAGCGGTCTTATGGCAGGAACGGTGCTTGCAATTGTTCCCGCATTGATAATTTATATGATTATGGGAAAGAAGATTGTTAATTCAATCGGCTTTAGCGGATTCCGTTAATCGAGTAGGAGAGAAAAAATCCCAGCGCAAAACTTTTGTACTGGGTATAAGGGCATCTCTAAAAATTGCAATTTTTAGAGGTTTCCATAAAAATGTTTTCAATTTTTCAGGAGGAAATATGAAAAAAACAATTGTAAAAGCGACAACTGCACTCGCTTGTGTTTTGGCACTTAGTTTTGTGTCATGTTCAAAAAAAGATGATTCCGCAAGTTCAAGTGGAAAACAGGTAACAATTAAGTATGAGCTTTGGGATTCCGCACAGCTTCCAGCGTATCAGGCGGCGGCTAAAGTCTTTATGGAAAAAAATCCAGGAATCAAAGTTGAAATTACTCAGCTTGGTTGGGACGACTATTGGACTGGACTTCAAACAGAAATGGTTGGCGGTTCGGCAAGCGATGTTTTTACCGACCACCTTGCAAAATATTTGGATTTTGCCTCAAAGAATCAGCTTGTAGATTTAACGCCTTACATTCAGCGCGACAACCTTGACACTTCAATTTATATGAATGACCTTGAAAAATTGTGGCAGTCAAAAGACGGAAAAACTTACGGTTTGCCAAAAGACTGGGACACAATTTGCATTGTTTACAACAAAGACCTTACAGACAAATTCGGCGTTTCTCATGATGAGTTGAATAATTTAACTTGGAACGCAAAAGACGGCGGTTCATTTGAAACAATGATTCGGAGACTTTCGCTTGACACTTCTGGACGCAACGGCTTAGACCCAGCGTTTGATAAAAACAATGTTGCGCAATATGGTCTTGTTGTTAGCCACAGCGACGACCGCGGACAAGCGCAATTTTCTGGATTAGCTTATTCAACTGGTTGGACTTACACCGACGGACTTTACGATTCAAATTATCACTATGACGACCCGCGTTTTGTTGAAACAATCAAATGGATGAAAAAAATGCAGGACGAAGGATTCTCGGCTCCGTACACCGAAACTTCAAATGGTTCAGCATCTATTTTTAATTCTCAAAAAGCAGTTATTGTATTTGACGGCTCTTGGATGATTGGTACTTACAAAACAAATGGTGCGTTTGATGTTGGTTTTGCTCGCTTACCAGAAGGCCCTGCGGGACGCAAAAGTATGATTAACGGTTTAGGCGATTCAATTTGGGTTGGCACAAAGCACAAAGAAGAATCATGGCAGTGGGTAAAATTCCTTGCATCCCGCGAGTCACAAGAAATTGTTGGAAGCTATGGCGTTGTTTTCCCCGCAATTCAATCTGGTGTAGACAAAGCACTTGAAACTTATGCCCAAAAAGGATATGACGTTACCGCATTCACCGACGAGGCAACCGCAAAAGACGGAACTTTCCTTTATCCAATTTTGGACAATTCAGTTAAAATCGGTCAAATTATGACAAGAACATTCGACCAGATTTTCTTAGGCGAAAAAGACGTTGAAGCTGCATTAAAAGATTCAAATGCAGAAGTAAAAGCTTTGTTCAAATAAATCACATTAAAAGTTTCTTTTGTACGGAGAGATTAATTTTCCGCTCCGCTTGGGGTGGAAAAATTTTTAGGCGATGCGCGTTTTGCCACCGCCTTTTTTATGGGAGAAAATATGAGCATAAAATTTGACGAGGAAAAAAGTGTTTTCTTTTTGAATACACCATCTTCAACATATATAATTAGATTGTATTGTGGACGAGTTCTTCACGCAGGCTGGGTACATTCTGTGGCTAACTGGTCGGGCGTTTGTTCTACACCGCTTTTTGACCGCTCTTTTGCCGCAGTTCCAGAGGACATTCACGGTAAAGCTGATTTTTCTCCAGATGTTCAGCAGTGGGAATTTCCAACGGCGGGCAGGGGAGACACAAGAGTTCCCGCAATAGAAGCAATCGGAAAAGAAGGCACTGTGGAAACGGAGTTTTTGTACGAAAGCCACAAAATTTATTCAGGGAAAAAAGCACTTGAGGGACTCCCTGCAACATACACTTTAAACGATGACGAAGCGGACACTTTGGAGCTTTACTTAAAAGACCCCGATTCAGATTTGCAAATTACATTGGTGTACACCGTATGGAAAAACTTCGATGCAATTTGCCGCCACACTGTTGTAAAAAATACTTCCACAAGTCAATCGTACAAAATAGAAAATCTTATGAGCGCGAGCCTTGATTTTGCGGGAAGCAATTATTCGCTCCTTCAACTTTCTGGAGCGCACGCGCGGGAGCGGCACATTGTTACGCGCCCTTTAGTTCCTGGAATGCAAAGTGTAGAAAGTCGCCGCACTGCAAGTAGCCATCAGCAAAATCCATTTATTGCACTTGTAGAAAATACGGCTTCGGAAACAACGGGCGATGTTTTTGGATTTTCGTTGGTCTACAGCGGAAGTTTTACAGCTCGCGCCGAAGTTGACCAATACAATATGACCCGAGTCCAAATTGGAATCAATCCATTCAATTTTTGTTGGCAATTAAAAGCGGGAGAATCTTTTTGTACGCCAGAAGCAGTTATGGTTTTTAGCGACAAAGGTTTAGAAGGAATGACGCAAACATATCATTCTCTTTACAGAACAAGACTTTGCCGTGGCGAATGGAAAGAAAAAATCCGCCCAATCGTAATCAATAACTGGGAAGCAACTTATTTTGATTTTAACAGCGAAAAACTTTTTAAACTTGCCGACACAGCAAAATCAGTTGGAATTGAACTTTTTGTTTTAGACGATGGCTGGTTTGGAAAGAGAAACGATGATAGGTCTTCTTTGGGCGACTGGTTTGTGAACAAAGAAAAACTCCCTAATGGATTAAAAGAAATTTCTGATGGGATTCACACGCGCGGAATGAAATTTGGTTTGTGGTTTGAGCCAGAAATGATTTCTCCCGATAGTGATTTGTATCGCGCACATCCAGATTGGTGTTTGCATTGCGGAAAAAGAAGCCGCACTCTTGGTAGACACCAGTTGGTTCTTGACCTTAGCCGCAAAGATGTCGTTGACTACCTTGAAGAAAAAATTTCAGCAATCATTTCTGAATGTGGAATCGATTATATAAAATGGGATTTTAACAGAAGTCCTAGCGATGTTGCAAATGAAGTTCTTCCGCAAGAACAGCAAATGGAAATTTCGCACAGATTTTATCTTGGACTTTACAATTTGCTAGAACGGCTCACAAATCGCTTCCCAAAAGTGCTATTTGAATCTTGCGCGGGCGGTGGCGGTCGATTTGACCCGGGTATGCTTTACTATATGCCGCAAACTTGGACAAGCGATAACACGGACGCACTTTCTAGGCTTTCAATTCAAGAAGGAACTTCGTTGGTGTACCCTTGTAGCGCAATGTCTTGTCATGTTTCTGCCGTTCCGAATCATCAGGTGGGACGATTCACAAGTCTTTCGTTGCGCGGACATGTGGCAATGGCTGGCACATTCGGTTACGAGTTGGATTTAAATCGGCTTTCTGAATTTGAACTTGCCGAAATAAAAGAGCAAGTTGCTTGGTACAAAGAAATTAGGCACACTGCACAATTTGGCACTTTGTATCGCCTAAAATCTCCTAGAACAAAAAATGCTTTTGCCGATTCTGAATTGTATGCGTGGCAAACAGTTGAAGAAGACAAAAGTCGCGCAGTTGTTACAGTGGCTTGGACTTTTGCAGAAGCGAATCCTTCGCACGAGCTTTTAAAGCTAAAAGGTTTAGATAAAGAGGCAACGTACAAAATTAAAAGTTTGGGCGGACTTTCTATTAAACTTATGTTGCGACAGTTTTTCCCAGGAATGCCCGATGACGAATTTTACATAGTGCCAGACGGAACAGAAGTTTCTGGCGCGGAATTGATGAACATTGGTTTGTGGATTGTAAACCGCCCAGCTTACGGCGGAAGCCTACAATTTTTACTAGAACGAGTCTAATTCTTTGCAGGTAGCGGATTGTCCTCCTTCTTTCCGCTACCTGTTTTTTTTGTATTTTTACAATGCCATTTTGAGCGTAGCGAAGAATCTATAGATATTTCGCGTTGCTCAATATAACAAACACTAAAATTTCTTTCCTAAAATCAAGCGTACAATCGCAATCAAAATGCAAGTTCCAACTACGTCAATTATTAACGTGGCGATAAAACTGCTAGAAGCAATTCCTAAGATGTTTGCAATTCCAAAACCAATAAACGAGCCGACAATTCCGAGTAGGCAGTTCATCCAAAACCCGTGCTTGCTTTTCATAAAAATTCCTGCAAGCCACCCGACTAAAGCACCAACTAAAATCGTAAGAATCAATGATAACATAAAAACTCCTGTAAAAGTAGCGCGGAAAATCGCCTCCGCATAGGGCAAATTATATCACCAAAATTGTGAAAATGCAAATTTAGATGGTTTTAGATTTTTCCTGTGTTATAATTTTGTTATGAAAAAGTGCTTTTTTTTAACAATGTTGTGTACAATTTTAAATTCGGGACTTTTATTGTTTGCCCTTGACTCTGGCGTTAAAAATAAAGATTCATTTTTTGTTCCCTACGAAAGCCGAACTTGGAAAGTTTCAGATGGGCTTCCTGGAAGTACCATAACGGATATTATTCAGGACGATAGCGGCTATCTTTACATTGGAACTTATGAGGGGCTTGTCCGATTTGATGGAATCGAATTTCAGACGATGAGTCGCGGACAAGATGAAAAATACGAGTTTTCTTCGGCGCGTTCTCTCTTTAAAGATTCTAGCGGGAAGCTTTGGGTGGGAAGCAATGACGAAGGTATTTTTTGTTTACACCACAATGGAAAAATTGACAAATACACCACCGCTGATGGACTTCCAAACAACTCAATTCGTTCTATAAGCGAAGACGAAAATGGTGACATTTGGTGCGGCACGGCTTCTGGAATCGCTTGCATTTCAAAACTCGGAAGAGTTTTTCTTCCCAAAGGATTAGAAAAAACGGAAATTGCGCAAATGTTAATCACTTGCCTTTACTGCGATAGCGCAGGCAGAATGTGGGTTTGCGGGCAAGGGAAAAATTCGCTCTATTGCTATATGAACTCAAATTTTGTTCGCTACGATGGCATTAAAAGTTTTCCAAATCCCGTTGTAACGTGTTTGACGCAAGACAAAAATGGCGCGTTTTATTTTGGCGTGACTCCACATTTTGCGGTAAAAATTGACGGGGCTTCGGAAGAAGTTTTTGATGTGGGGCGGGGTAGGGGAACCGTAATCAATTCAATTTTCCAAGATTCAAATTCGGTGTTATGGTTTGCGATGGACTCTGGAATTTCTGTTTTGCAAAATGGAACAATTCAGTTTTATGACGAAGAAAATGGGCTGACAAATAACAGCGTCAACAAAATCACCGAAGACAAAGAAGGTACCATTTGGCTTTGTACCGACAGGGGCGGAATTGAATGTTTGCGGCGGGGCAGATTCCGCACTCAGAATTTTTCATCCGCAATCAACTCAATTGCTGAAGACCCGCTTGCAGATTTAATTTGGCTCGGTGGCGATGACGGACTTTACTGCATGGATTCTTCGATGAATCTTGTTGAAAACGAATACACAAGGCTTTACTCAAATGTAAGAGTTCGGCACGTTGAGTTTACAAAAAACGGCGACCTTTTGGTAAGCACCTACGAAAAATTCGGGCAGCTAAGATTGTGTCGCGACGGAAAGATTTTGTTTTGGACGCAAGTTTCTGGACTCACGGGAAACAAAGTCCGCGTTGCCACAGAAGTTTCGGATGGCAGCCTTTACATTGGAACAACG
>CALCEK010000133.1 GCA_937900125.1 uncultured Treponema sp.
ACTCTTTCCCTACACGACGCTCTTCCGATCTGATTCTTTTTGGGAAATGTCGCAAACAAAATGTTTGTAAATTCCGCAATTTTTATTTTGCAAAAAATCTGATTCTAAAATTGAGGATTCTTTTTTGTCTAATCCGAACACATTATGTCCTCGTTCAAGAAAAAGCAATGCAGTTTGTCGCCCAATTCCACTCGCTGTTCCAGTGATTAAAACATTCATTTTTTTATTATGCCCGTTTTTTTGAATCCCTTATGTATTCCACATAGTCGCTTCCGACATTTTCTTTTTCCCATGAGCAAACAATTTTGTACCCAATTCCAGAAAAAATCACCTCGCACAAAAGTTCGCAGACCGCGCCGATAAGTGAACAAACAAAAACTTGAATCCACGTCCAACCGAAAAATATTTTAGAAACGATCGTTGCAAAAACAAGGTTGTCCACAAACTGCGCAATAATTGTTGAAACATAAGAGCGAAGCGCGAAAGCAAAAAATCCATTTTTGTTAACGGCTTTTCCGATTGCGCTATTTAAAAGTGCGTTTACTACGCTTGAAGTTATAAATGCCAAGCCCGAACCCAAAACCACGTACCACGCTCCGCCAAAAGTTGCGTTTAAAGCCGCGTTCACTTGGGGATTTTCTGAATTGTAAAATTCCGCCCACATTCCTGGTGTTAAAGAAAGAAGGGCAAAACTTGCACAAACTGCAAGATTCACAAAAAGTGCCAAAAACGAAACCTTTATACTTGCCGCCGCGCCCCAGCGTTTGCAAATAACGTCCATGCACAAAAACATTATCCAGCTGAATGCGAATCCGCAATCAAGAGCGACAAATTTGTAATTTACCAATTCTTTGTTTGCCATTAAATTTGCGCACACAACGGAAAGAATAAAAATCGCAACGGTTAAACTAGGAATGTTGCGCAACAACATTTTGTAATCGTCCACAATACTTTTTAGACGAGTTGAAAAGTTTTTCATAAAACGCCCCTTAAGGATTTTGATTTTTAACGCGCAGTATTTTTTGGGAATCATAAACTGCGCAATTTTAACGGCTTAAAACTTTGCCGTAAGCAAAAGCATATTATACTTTTTTCTAGCTTTGTTCAAGTCTGCCAAAAACGCAAACTTTCGTCCTCAAGATGAAGAGGAAATTTGAACTAATACTCTATTGAAAAAGTTGACTCTTCTTTAAGCGGGATTTCTGTTTGTTCTACATTTTCTATTCTGATAAAAGGACTTTTTTCTAGCCGCGTAAGAATTTTTTGTAAACTTTCTACATTTCCTTGTGCTTCTAGCAAAACAGAACCGTCCCACTCATTTTTTACAAAACCTGTAATTCCAAGCGAAGAGCAAATGTGATAAGCTGTATATCTAAAGCCCACACCTTGAACTCTTCCTGTAAATATAAAACGAATTCGTTTTTTTGTCATACAAAAAATCTTCCAATGCGTTTATCTGCAAAACACCGAATTGAATGTTGTAAAATTTTCGGCATCTCGCGCAGAACAGTAAACGGCAAATTCTATTGTCCTAAATGAATATTGAAATTCCTCAATTACAGTTTTAAAAGCTTTTGCAACAATTTCTGGCGGATTTCCAAAAGCCCCGCAACCGAACGCTCCTAAAATTAAAACATCAGCGGAGTTTAATAGGGCAACTTCTAAAATCCTTTTTACGCGACTTTTTTGTAAATCAAAAAGAATTTCATCATTTATAGAATCAAGGTCATAATATCCATAGCTAATATTTGGCGCGGCGCAAGTTATAACGTCAACGCTAAACCATTTTTCTTTTGGAAGCAATTCGGGAAAATCGGTGTCGCTTTTAAAAACCGTAACATTTGGCGTAAAAATCACATCGTCAGTTGCAAGGGAATCTTCTGATTCTCTGTGAGGCAAATAAAATTCGGAAAACATTTTTTTTGAATTAATACTTGAATACAAAGTTGAAGTTCGGCACAAACATTCCTCTTGCGCACCAGAACCGCGAACAACTCCGCCACCAGGATGAAAACTGTTTGCAAAATTTAAAACTAAAACTTTTGGAGAATTTTCCGCTTTACAATAAAAAGAGGCCGCTTCAAAAGAACGTTTTTTTGAAACAACAATTTTTACCTTTTCAGAAAATCTATTTTTTTCTGTACAAAGTTTTTCTTCTGCCTTGTAGCATTTTGTTCCTTCCAAAGATTTTGCACACGCATTTTTTAAATCCGAATTTTCTTGGTAAAATTTTTGCGTGTCGCTAAAAATTGCAGCGCGTTTTTCTTTTGCTTCTAAATAAAAATTCTTACTCACAGTTTCCCCCGAACATTGTCTTTCAGAATAGCAACTTGCACATTTTTTGTAAAGACTTTATATTAAGAAAATGGTAAAGGGTCGATTTGCTCCATCTCCTAGCGGAAGAATGCATTTGGGAAATATTTACACGGCACTCCTTTCTTGGCTTTTAGCAAAAAAATCTGGAGGGAAATGGATTTTGCGAATTGAGGATTTGGACAAAGAGCGAAGCAAAAAAGAATTTGCCGATTACATTTTTTCTGACCTTGAATGGCTTGGACTTGAATGGGACGAAAAAGTTGTTTTGCAATCCGAACGGGACGCGGTGTACAAAAATGCCCTTGAAACTTTGCGCAAACAAGAATTGCTATTCGAATGTTTTTGTAGCCGACAAGACCTTTTTGCTTCTTCTGCCCCGCACACTCTTTGCAGCTTCCCAATTTACTCAGGCAAATGCAGAACCATTTCACAAAAAGAAAAAAATCAACTTTTAAAAATAAAACCCCCGTGCCTTAGAGTAAAAGTTCCCGCACTAGACGAACAAGATGCGCAAAGTGAATTTTTTGATTTGCATTACGGAAGGCAAAGCGCAAACCTTGCCCGAGATTGCGGAGATTTTATTGTGCGCCGCTCCGATGGAAATTTTTCGTATCAACTTGCGGTTGTTGCAGACGATTCTCTTTCTGGGGTTACGCAAATTGTTCGTGGCAGAGACCTTTTGCCATCTACGCATCAGCAAATTTTTCTTTATAAAAAGTTGGGATTCTCTGTTCCTGATTTTTTCCATTTGCCGCTACTTTTGTCTTCAGACGGAAGACGACTTTCTAAGCGGGACAAAGATTTGGGAATGGATTTTTTGCGTGTAAATTATTCAAAAGAAGAACTCATCGGAAACATTTTACATCTGTGTGGAATTTTACCAAAACAAACAGCGTTGTCATTAAACGAAGCACTTTCTTTTTTTGACGAAAAAAAACTTACCAAAACAGACATTAGACCCGCTTAGGAATTTTTTGTCTCAAAAGCAGGTCTAACTTTTAAACTGTCCTTTATTCTATTGCGTAAAAATCGGTGATGTCTTTTTCGTAATCAACGCCTGGAACGTCAAAGCCGTTTATCAGCAAAAAGTCGTGTCGCAAACCTTCAAGGTCTGTTGTTTCCTGAACATTTTCTTGCGTTACGTTCGGCATTATTTTGTCAACTTCCGCTTGCACAGTTGGGTCCAATTCCCAATCGTCAATTCTGATTCGATTTTCGGAATCAACTGCAACAGTTCCCGCGCTCGCGTTTTCGCCCGTAAAAAGTCGCTCGGCAAAAAGTCGTTCCATTTGCTCAATGCAACCTTCGTGAGTTCCACGCGCTTTCATAATCTTAAACAAAACGCCAAGATAAAGCGAAATTACTGGAATAACGGCGGAACTTCTAGTAACAAGTCCTTTGTTTTCGCTCACATACGCCGCACCCCCAAGCTCCTTTAAAGCCTGATCAATTGAATGTGCGCGTTTTTCCAAATCCTTTTTGGCTCCTCCAATCGTTCCATCGCGATAAATGGCATGACTCAATTTAGGTCCGATGTAAGAATACGCAATTGTTCGGCAACCTTGAGAAAGAACATCGGCATTTTTTAGTTGACTTATCCATCGCTCCCAATCTTCGCCACCCATAACTTTGATTGTGTTTGCTTCATCATCGCCCTCGGCAGGCTGAATTGTTTTGTAGTCGATTTTGCCCGTCATCATGTCGAGCGCAGAGCCGCTATATTCTTTTCCGACAGGTTTTAAAACTGATTTGTACAAAACCTGCGTGTCAGGGTCTTTGCGGACAGGACTTGCAAGCGAATAAATAACAAGGTCAAATTTTACACCCCATTTTTTTGCAATTTCAATTACCTGAGCGCGAACTTCATCGCTAAAAGCATCGCCGTTTATAGTTTCAGATTTTAGTCCTTCGGCTTTTGCCTCTTTGTCGAATTTGGCATTGTTGTACCAACCAGGAGTTCCCGCTTTTTTTTCTGTAGGCTCGTGTTCAAAAGAAACACCAACCGTGCTAGAGCCGTATTCAAATGCAGCACTTATGCGGCTTGCAAGTCCGTAGCCTGTTGAACAGCCAAGTACAAGAACATTTTTTGGACCGTCCCCGCCTTCTTGCAAACTTTTTATACCGCGCTTTGACTTTTGCGCTTTTACATACTGAATTTGCCGTTCTGTTTCTTTAGCGCATCCGATTGGATGTGCGTTAATGCAAACATTGCTTCGAATCATCGGTTTTATGACCATTTTTTTTTCTCCCTAAAATCGCCTTTGCTTTAGTCACTCTTAAAAATCGAATTTTTTTTGAGAGTTTTATGTAATTCATTTTACAGTAAAATAGCCCATTGTGTAAAGAAAAGGAATCACCATAACAAAGGAAACCTCTAAAACGAGGTTTTCGAGATGCCCAAAATACTTGACAATTGAACAAGTGCGCATTAAAATGGTAGTAACACTATCAAAATGATACTAACAGTATCAAAAAGGAGATTCAAAATGAAAAAAATCATGTCGCTAATTGCAGTTGCTCTTTTTGCACTTGGAATGACTTTTGCCGACCCCGCCGAAGGTTTATGGAAAAGCATTGACGACAAAACGGGCGAAATTACAGCAGTTTGGAAAATCTATGAAGAAAATGGAAGTCTTTTTGGAACAATTGTGGCAGTCGTTGACAATCCACAAGATGTAATTGCAAGCGCGTGTAAAGAAAGCTACAAAGGTTTTCCTGTTGCAGGAAAAGTCAACCAAATGCACACAGTCGGCACTCCGTGGATTTACAATATGAAAAAAGATTCCGAAGGGAACTGGAGCAAAGGCACAATCGTAAATCCAGGCGACGGCAAAATGTATGGTTGCGTTATAAAATATCTTTCTGCGGGAGAAAAAAATAAAAAATATGTCGCAAAAGTTCCAACGCTCGCAATGGCAGGGAAAGTTGGTCCAATTGAAGTTTTTCAATATTGGGTGCAAGCAACAGAGGACGACATTGCAGAAGTTCAGCGAAAATTTCCAGCTCAAGGAAAATAAACGCGGATTTTTGATTAAATTTTTGTTATAAAACGATTTTTTAATTTTTGTATTTCTTGAAAAAACTTTCGCATTAGCCTAATCTTTTTTGCGGAGGTTTTTAATGAAATCGATTACATCTTTTTTTTGTTCAAACAAAAAATTAAGCCGTGACAGTATCGTAGCAACTGGAACGGCTTTAATTTTGAGTTTGGCAGTTGGTTGCGCAAGCTCTAATTCAAATGCAAAAAATTCAGCAAAAAATGCGCAAACAAATCTTCCCAAAGTTGACATGACGCGCTGGCAATACAACGAACAAGACGATGTGTACTACCAAATCGGCATTTCTTATGTAGAAAATCCTGTTGACCAAGTTGCCGCTTCTTATGAAACCTTGGGCATTTTTGTTCCAGGTGCGTATTTTTCTTCAACGCAAAACGAGGACGGAACTTTTAGCGTAACAATCGCCAAAAACGCAAAAGTAAACGGCTACACGGCAAACACCGCGCCCGTCGTTATTCCCGTAGAAACGCCAGGCTATTCCGCAATGGCAGCTCCAAGCGAATACAGTTCAGAAGTTGCCCCTTATACAAAAGCGGGATTTGTTTATCTTTTTGCGGGCTGCCGTGGACGCGACCAAGGGGCTCCTTCTGCAATCGTTGACCTAAAAGCCGCAATTCGATATTTTCGATTTAACAGCGACGTTTTGCCAGGAAACGCCGAAGCAATTTTTTCTTTTGGAATTTTTTCCGCTTCTGTTGGCGTCAAGGGACTCCCAGGGGTGACGCTTATAGTATCAAACCAATTAAACTGTATATTATCTATATTACCACTTAATTGTTCGTTAATTTCAAGTTTTGAGTATAAATCTTTTTCGCTATATCCACTTTCTAGGCCTATCCGTTTTGCAATAATGCTTTTCCAGGCTTTTTGTTGCTCTTTTGTAAGACCGGCATAAAAGATTCCATCCATAGTTATGCCCTTTTTAGAACTAAATCTATTCTGACCAAACAGGTCATTTAATTCTTGAATATATCTTTCTTTAAATTTTTCCAAATTTTTTGATCCATCTGCAAATAAATATTCTTCTGGCTTAATTCTTTCACCAATAATTTCATTTATGGCGCGCTCCATAAGTTGATTTATTTTTTCATTTTCGTCTTTTAAAACAGAAATAATTGATTGATCCAAACTTTGTCCAGTTAATCTAAAGACAGCATTTTTATAACTAACAATTCTTTCATTGAGTTCTTCAATATCGTTATCGTCTACATGTAAAGTTTTAAAAATTCTTCGTTCTTTGGTTTTTAATCTATCTATTTGATCTTTAACTTCTAGTTTTAATGAATCAAAATAGGATGCTCCTGCACTATTGAGAGTGGTGGCGCTACTAACGATCTCATCAACACGACTACTTAATGCACTAGCAGTGTACACATCTTTATAGTTTCCAAGTCCCATTAATTCCTCCAACTCAAAAACCGGCGCACTCGGCGCCGGCTCAACTTTTCTTCACATAGATCGGAAGAGCGTCGTGTAGGGAAAGAGTGTAGATCTCGGTGGTC
>CALCEK010000134.1 GCA_937900125.1 uncultured Treponema sp.
ATCGGCAGCGGCCATTCCTTTTAATTATAGGAGACCACCATATAGCGCAAAGAGATTCCATTTTTTTCGCCCTGCAAGGCTTTTTGCGCCAAAAGCACGTCTAAACTTTTTAAGCCCGTCTTTGCAAATTGGTCGTAAAACAAAACGGCTTCTTCTAATTGAGAAATGCTTTCTTCTTTTTCCGATTTTGATTCCATTTGTCTGAGTGCAGAAATTTGATGCTTTAGGTCGTGGCATTTTCTGTTTACCGTTTCTATTGATTCTCTAAAAAGGGAATCTTGCTCTTGCGATTGCTCTAAAAGGAGTTGCATTAAGACATTTTGTTTTTGCAAAGAATGACTTTCTAAAAGGTCAAACAAAAGTGCTAAAAGTAAAAAGCAAGAAAAAAAGTCAAAGATAAAAACCCAAATATTTGCCTCGCCCATTTTTGTTGCAAGATAACTTACAATGTAAATGAGAATTGAAGAAATCGCGGTAAAAACAATCAATCTTTTTCCGCTTACAGCAATGTCGTCTTGCGTTTTGATTTTTGACTTCATCGCAAAATGACTTAAAAACAAAATGCTTACAAAAAAAATCAACAGCAGAACTTGATACAAAATTGGTGTTAAAGAAAAAATGCTAGAAAAAAATTCAGCTAAACAATGCGAACTGTGCTGAACTAACTGCGCACTGCAAGTGTAAAACAAAATCTCAATCGGTGTAAGCGAAAAGCAAAACCACAAAACAAAAAAAAGCAAAACGAGCATCAAAAAAAAAGTTAGCGCAACGTTTCCAATCTGAAGGCGAGTATTTAAAAATCCCCCTGGAAGTAAAAATGGCAAAAGCACATACGGCAAAACGCTCACAAAAAGTCGCAAATAAAAATGACTTCTCTTTGGCATTTTAAAAATAAACAAAAAAGCCGCAAGCAAAATTTGTATGTGGAAAAAGTTTACAAAAAAATAATCGTCTTTCATACAAGACCTCCGCTAGAAAGGCGAGTTAAGTTTTCTAAAAAATCTTTTTTCTTGCGCCTACTAATTGCAAGCGAAACTTTTCCAATTTCAACGGAATCGGATAAAACTTTTGTAATGCGCTTTGCATTTACAAGGTAACAAGAATTGCATCTTAAAAATGAACAATAGCGAGAGTCGAGTTCTAATTCTTTTAGTTGACCGTGCATTGAAAAATCACCTAAGTCCGTGTGAAAAATCAAAGAATGATTGTAAACTTCCACAAAGGTAATTGCTTTTACATTTACAAGTTTAAATCCGCCTTCGTATTCAAGCGGAATTGTAACGCTAGAAAATCGTTCTAAAAAACGACGCGCCTTATCTAACTTTTGGAATGTTTCGTGAATTTCAACGGGCTTTAGCATAAAATCTAGCGCGTCAACTTCGTAGCCTTTTAGCGCGTATTGTGCAAGGCTTGTAACAAAAATCAGCAAAACATCTTGGTCTATTTTTCTAAGTCGACGCGCGGTTTCCATTCCGTCTAAATCGGGCATCATCACGTCCATAAAAATCAAATCGAATCCGCCGTGATAATTTTCAAGAAAAAAAGTCCCTCCGTCAAACACAATCGTTTCATATTCAAGCGCGTTTTTTTCCATATAACTTTGAATGTGAGAAGCGAGTTGTTTTTGCGCAAGGACTTCATCTTCTACAATAGCAATTTTTATTTTGTCCACAATTATTTCTGATTCAAGGCACTTACCACGGCGTCAATTCCTGCTCTGCCAACCGAAGTGCTTTTTCCGACACCCCATTTTTGGCTTCCATCTTCTAAGGTAATTTGAATGTAGGCTAAAGCACTTGTATTGTTTCCCGTTCCAATGCTGTGTTCGTGGAATGCGGTTATTGTAAAACGAGGCGCGGGTGTTTGCAAAAGAGAAGTTGAAAAAGCGTCAAGCGGTCCATTCCCTTTATCGCCAATAGCGTATTGTTTTCCGTCCCAAGAAACAACTGCACGGCAAAGAGTCCGCTCCTCGCCCGCACTGTTTTTTGCTCCTTCCATGTGAGTTTCTGCAAGGTCAAGGACTTTTAATCTTCCTTCCGCAAAAAGCCATTGTTTTTCAAAAAGCTCGTAAATCTCATTTCCTTTAAGTTCACGTTGCGCTTTATCTGCGGCTTCTTTTACAACAGAACCTAAAACTGGGTGCATTGCCTTTGGAACGCAAATGCCATACTCTTCTTCAAGAATGTAAGCAGCCCCGCCCTTTCCAGATTGACTGTTGATTCTGATAATGCCTTCGTACTGCCGCCCAATGTCGTGTGGGTCAATTAAAAGATACGGAACGTCCCAAAACGCATTTGCATCTTTTCCTGCGCGAGCTGCCATTCCCTTGCGAATTGCATCTTGATGACTTCCGCTAAAAGCCGTAAACACTAACTCGCCCACGTAAGGAGTGCGCGGAGGAATTTCCATTCCTGTAAAGTTTGTGTAATTTTTGGCGATTTCTTGAATGTCATGAAAATCAAGGCAAGGGTCAAGTCCTTCGCTAAACATATTGAGCGCAACGTTTACAATATCAAGATTTCCAGTTCGCTCCCCGTTTCCAAAAATGCAACCTTCAACACGGTCGGCACCAGCGAGCAACGCGAGTTCGCAAGAAGCAACGCCAGTTCCGCGGTCATTATGACAGTGAGTGCTAATGATAACATTTTCCCTATCGGTTATTTTTTTTGAAAAATATTCAATTTGGTCGGCGTAAACATTTGGAGAAGCACATTCAACTGTTGTCGGCAAATTCAAAATGATTTTGTTTTCGGCACTCGTTCCCCATTCATTTTTTACGGCTTCACAAATTTCTACCGCGTAATCAATTTCTGTCATAGAAAAACTTTCGGGGGAATATTCAAGCCGAATCCGTTTTTTGTCTTCGTCAGAAAGGGAAGATTTTATGCACCGCACACCGTCAATCGCAATTTGCTTGATTTCTTCCTTTGATTTTCCAAACGTGTATTTTCTTTGCGCGGGCGAAGTTGAATTGTAAATGTGAAAAATCGCCTTTGGCACACCTTCTAGACATTCAATCGTTTTTTTAACAAGATGTTCTCGCGCTTGACACAAAACTTGAATTGTAACATCGTCTGGAATTCTATGCTCAACAATCAGTCGCCGAATAAAATCGTACTCAGTATCGCTTGCCGCTGGAAAACCAACTTCTATTTCTTTAAAACCGATTTTTACCAAAAGGTCAAAAAATGCAAGTTTTGTTTCTATCCCCATTGGATTTACAAGAGCCTGATTTCCATCTCTTAAATCAACGGAACACCAAAGCGGAGCCTTTGTAATTTTTTTTGAAGGCCATTCGCGGTTTGTTAGCGGAATTGAAGGAATTGGCGCGTATTTGCCATTTGGATTCATTCGGGACATAAAAACTCCTCATCTATTTATGGAAAAGTCAAAAATTGCGATTTTTAAATTGTTTTTTGAAATTCCCAAAAATAAAAAAACCTGCCACCAAAGTGCCAGGCTCTTAATTTACATTCAAAATGAACACGATTCCTGCGCTTCGGCTTTTATTTGAGAAAAATAAGCACTTTTAGCAACAACAATCTATTCATATTTACACTTTAGTTTAAAAACAAATAATTGTCAACCCTCAAGAAATTTTGTATCAAAAAGAACATGACGGCGACAACTTGAACCGCTCCTGCGCACTGTTTAACCCCCACTCGTCATGTTGAACAAAGTGAAACATCTGTAAACTCTTTGCGGGGCGGGAACACCAAGTGTGCAAATTTCTCCCGTCATTTTAATGCGCTAAATAAATGTGCAAGATGAGTTTCAAAATCATCTGTGGCATAGCGCAGGGAATGTAAAAAGCTTGAATCATTTATTGAACCTAAAACGGCTTCCATTTCATTTTGATTTCTAAAAGTGATTGACCTAAAGTAATCTTTGTAATCTTTGTCACGGGAAGAAATGGAAGATTCAAGCATATTGAGCGACATATACGCGACATCTTGCGTCAAATCCTTAAAATCTTCAAAAGTAAAACTGTTTATCGGTTTTTCGTACAAAAATTCCAAAAGGTAAAGCGAATAACGCGCCTTGTGTTCAACGTAAGAATCAAAACAAGAATCGTAAAATGCGTGAACTTCGTCCCAATTATTTATTTTTCGAGTTTTGATTTTTTCAAATAAAAGGTCAAGGCATTCTTGCGGAATAATTTGCCCGCCAACATTTACCCACTCGGTATAAAGTGGCACGTTTTGGATTTCAAAAATATTTTGCCGCGTTAAACCTTTTGTGTTATGCGATTTTGCCCATTCAATTAAACTTTCAGCGACAAAATATTTTAAAATCCGCCGATATTCGCGGTAGCCTTGCGCACTTTTGTAAATGACAGCTCCAAAACGTTTTTGGCAGCGGTCGTCAAAAAGCATAAATTTTGAATCTCCACATTGATGAAGATAATCTTTTGCGCATTTTAAAAGTTCTTCGCGGCTCAAAGCACTAGCAGCTCTTTTGCGGAATTCTTCAAGAAGTT
>CALCEK010000135.1 GCA_937900125.1 uncultured Treponema sp.
CTTTCACTTTCGCATAAAAGTGTTGACCTAAACACTTCGCAGCTAATTTACGGCGCAGGTCTTAGGCTTTTAAAAGACGGAAAACAAGTTTACGGCTACACATCTGACCTTTCTAAAAAATCACTTTTGCTTTTAGCAGATTCTTTAGCCGCATCTTTTACGGGCGAACGAAAACTTACGACCGAAAAATTTAAGGCAGAAAAAAATCCCAACATTAACAAAATTAAGCAAAACCATTCATCGCAAAGCAATGAGCAAAAAATTGAATACTTAAAAAAAGCTGAAAATGCAATCTACAAAACTTCTGAGCTAATTGTAAATGCTTCTTGTAGCCTTATGGAAAATGACCAAACAGTAGAAATTTTCAATTCAAACGGAAAATTTGTAAGCGATACAAGAATTCGCACTCGGCTACTTTTTGAAGCCATTGCCGCAAAAGACGGAATGTATGAAACTGCTTACGAAGCTCCAGGCGGAAGCGAAGGTTTGGAATTGTTAGAACGCATAAATCCCGAAGAATACGGCATGGAAGTTGGAAAAACCGCAGTTGACCTTCTTTCTGCGCCCGAATGTCCTTCGGGAAAAATGACTGTTATAATCGGGAACAAATTTGGCGGAGTTATTTTCCATGAAGCCTGCGGGCATCCGCTTGAGGGAACGGCAATTTCCCACAAAACCTCCGTGTTTACTGGCAAAATGGGACAGAAAATCGCCTCGGATTTAGTGTCTGCAATGGACGATGGAACGATTCCAAATGGATGGGGTTCTTCTAATTTTGATGATGAAGGCGAAAAAACAACGCAAAATCTTTTAATCAAAGACGGAATCCTCCAAAATTATATGGTAGACAATTACGATGGAAAACGCTTAAATCTTCCAAGTACGGGTGCGTGTAGGCGCGAATCATATAAATTCCTTCCCACCACAAGAATGACAAACACTTTTATCTGTGCAGGAAAATCCACTCCCGAAGAAATTATCAAAAACACAAAATTCGGGCTTTATTGCGTGTCATTTAGAGGAGGTTCTGTTGACCCCGCCACCGACAAATTCAATTTTACCGCAAGCAAAGCGTATATTATCAAAGACGGAAAAATAGACCATTTGGTAAAAGGCGCATCCCTTGTGGGATTTGGCTACGAAGTTTTGCAAAACATTGATATGGTTGGGAATGATTTAGGGCGCGGACAAGGAATGTGCGGGGCTGCCAGCGGTTCAATTCAAGCTGATGTGGGGCAACCGACCATTCGCGTACAAAATATGACCGTCGGTGGCAGAGGAGGAAGCCTTTAATGAATACAAAATATTTTTTTGAAGCAGCAAAACAAAATGGAATTGAAGTGTGCGAATTAAATTACAAACTTTCAAAATCCATTGAAATAAATGTTTATCAAGACGAGCTTGAAAATTACAAAATCGCATAGGGCATTTGGTCGCTAAAAGAGTCAATTGATC
>CALCEK010000136.1 GCA_937900125.1 uncultured Treponema sp.
CGTGACGGATTTCTAGCTAAAGGGCAAATAAAAACAGAACTTCCTTTTGAAATATCAGTTTCCATTGAAACTGAATTTATGTGAACTGGAAAAAGCACAAAATGTAGAAAAAGCAAAATAAAAACGATAACGGAAACAACTATTGTAAGCGCGTGAATAAAAAGGCTTCGTCTTTTGCGCCTTGATTCGTAGGAATATTCGTAAACTTTCTGCTTCATTTTAAAACCTCAAGTTTTATGTAACGCACGGCAAACTTTATTTTTTTATTTTTAGATACACCGAATAAAGCTAGTATAGTGCAAAATTGCAAACAAGCGCAAGTGAGCTTTAAACTTGAAATTGTCGGCAAAAGCATATAAAATAAGAGTAATAAGGTGTTGTTTTAAAGCTTTGGTTTTAGAACAAGTCTATTTCATAGACGTTTTAAAATAAAATAGGTATAGTTAAGGAAATGGCGGAAGGTCGAAAAATTATAGCGCAAAACAGAAAAGCGCGTTTTAATTATTCTATAGAAGATTCTCTTGAATGTGGAATTGTCCTAGAAGGAACGGAAGTCAAATCTGTAAGAGCAGGGAGCGTTTCGTTCGCAGATAGCTTTGCACTTATTGAAAATGACGAGGTGTGGATTCAAAATTTCCATATTTCCGAATATTCATATTCTTCAGTTTTTAATCATAGTCCAGACCGCAAAAAAAAGTTGCTTCTTCACAAAGACCAAATAAAACGTCTAAAACGCAAAGTTGAAGAAAAGGGGTATACACTCATTCCCCTTGATTTTTACCTAAAAGATGGCAAAGTTAAGGTAACGCTGGGAGTTTGTAAGGGCAAAAAGCAATATGACAAACGTGCTGACATCAGAGAGCGCGACATAAATAGAGATATGGCTCGCGAATTTAGAAAAGGATTGCAGGGATAATCTGCTTTTGTAGAGGTTGTTATGCGTTCATTGCGAATTTTTCTTATTCCCTTGCTAATGCTCTTCATTTCCTTTAGGCTATGTGCCACTCAAGTGGAATTTTTTGCCACAGTTTCTTCATCGTCAAATAGCGGAATGATTACAATGACAACCGATTTGTTTTTTAATCAGTTGCAATCGCTAGATGGTTATACTGTAATAGACAAACGCGATGTTCGCTATAATGAAGAAATTGCAACGGCATCAAATATTTCTTTTTATGCGGAAATACAAGAAGATTCCTCTGGCGAATGGGTTTGTACTTTGAATGCAATAAAATCTGACGAAAAAAAGAATGTAAGTGAAACAAAAACCTATTCGTCTTATTACAAAATTTTGCTTGACGCAAAAGCTTCTTTGGAAAATTTGCTCACAAATGTTACGGGCGGGGGTCAAGAACGCGAATCAAGCGTTTCGCAAAATTCTTCTGCGGGACAAAATGCGGGAATCGAGTTGATTGCAGGAACTTGGGCGGGCGAACAAAATATTGACAGAATTGTAATACTGCGGGGCGGAAAAGGATTTGTTATCTTTAAAAATGGTGCAAGTATGAATATTTCCGTTTCTATAAATGGAAGTTCTGTAAGCATAAAGCAAACAGGAAGGTCAAATGCATCATTTTTCCCCGATTTGCCACGAGAAGTCGCACTAAAAAATGCAACGCAAGCCGCCCCAATTGAATGGTCGCTCACTTTAACAGATTCTAGCACACTAAAAGGCTCAAAAACAACGCTTGTAAGCGATGAATCTCGCCCTTCTGGAACAAGCATTGGAACACTCCCCGTTGAATGGAAAAAAAGCAAATGACCCATTTGTAAAAAGAAAAACTGTCATTTTGAGGGGTATCCGCCCCGAAAAATCTAGTTTCTCTGTAAAACAAAAGCTAGATTCTTCACGCCTTGTGACATTTAGGTCAGATGTTGCTAAACAGACTCTTACAAAATAACGCTTCCTTGTCGCAAAATAGAAAACCCTGTTTTTTCAAGCCGAATCAGAGTAGACGGCAATGCTCCTTTTGAATCTCCATTTTTTACAAAAAGGTCAACTTTGTCAGAAAACATTTTTTCAATTTCAGATTCTGTTTCTAACACAGGATTTCCACTTTTGTTTACGCTTGTACTATACAAAGGTCTAGCACACTTCTCGATAATTGTTCGTAACCACAAATCACCCGGGCAACGAAACGCTACCGTAGGCGCATTTGTCCGTAATTGCGAATTTTCTTTTATTGGAACAATAATGGTTAAAGCTCCAGGCCAACAATTTAAGATTTTTTTAGGAATGTCAAAATCAGTGTAAAGAAAAATATCCTCTGGAGAAGCTATCAAATGTATAAATGGTTTTCCTTCATCGCGTCCTTTTAACGAATAGATTTTTTTTTGAGCGTTCAAGTTTTTGTCATTTTTAAATTCGCTTATTCCGCTAAATCCATACACTGTATCTGTTGGAAGAATTGCAATTCCGCCTTTTTTTAAAACGCTAACACTTTCTTCTATAGAAAAAGAATCGTTTTTTTTACAAATCATATACAGGCATTCCTTGAATACTCGCCTTTCGTTTGTAGAGTTTTCGCCTAAAATGTAATTGCACTGCCCCGCGACTGTAATCAAATAGCCACAAAACCGCATAAAGCAATATGAAAACTATGAAACCTACCCCCTTGCAGTATCGCTCAGGAATATATCTACTTTCCTTATGGCGCATAACAGTTCCCGCGTCAACAATTTGTGTTTCGCGCATAGAAAGCCCGCTGATTTTTACAAGCCGTTCACCCTCGCTTATAAAACCTAATTTGCGCGCATAAGCTGCAATAACATCCATGTCTTTTTGCAATGCCACTTTTTCGAGATTGAGTTCTTCGTTTGTTTTTTCAATAACGGCGGTGTTTGCTGCCAAAAGTCGCTTTTGCTCCTGCAGCTGCTCGGTAGCCCACAAACCGTCCCTGCCCCCAACAAAAGAAACCAAAACGTAGCACGCGGTTCCAGCTAATGCAGAGGCAAGTAATTTAAATCGCATCATTATATTTTCAGTTTCGGCAAACAAAATCAAATTCTAGAATCCTAAAAACGCAAGATTCAAAAAAGCGACAAAAAAATAAAAGTGATGATTTCTATGCTTTGTGCCGATATAATACACGATATTCTTTTAAAGGGGATTTTTATGGATGATACGCAAAATGCCTCAAATGAATTAGATGAATACGGTGTATGGGTAAAAACACCGCCCCATGTAGCTCAAGACGGCACTCCCCCGCAAAGTTCAGAGGCTGAGTCCGAAGACCTTTCCGCTTTGCCAGATTTTTCTTTTTTAGACAGCATTGCCGCCGCAAGTCAAGAAGAGCCAAATTCTACAGAGGTAATTCCAGAAAAAACTGGTGTAGAAAATGAAGGCATTTCTTTTGAAGATTTTATAGCAGAGGACGAAAATCAAGTTTCTCCCGAAAAAGTTCAAAACGAAAGCGAAGAAGTTTCTTCTATCGAAGAGGAAATTTCTCTCGATGATTTTCTTTCCGAGGATTCAAGTTCGTCAAATGAAAACAAAAATACTTCCGCAGACAACATTCCTGACGGCGAAGTTTCGCTTGATAGCTTTTTTGATGCCCCAGATTCAGCTTTGGACAATTTTAGACCCGATGGTGAAATTTCACTTGACGAATTTTTTGATTCAGAATCGAGTGAACAAACAAAAACTCCAGAGCCAGAAGAAGATTACGATGACCCGCTTGACATTAACCTTTCTTTTGACGACGACTTAGAAGTTGTAGAAGAAGACAACACGGAAAGTGGAACAAGCGTGTTTTTTGACGAGCCAAAAGACAGCGTTGAAGCCGAAAGCGTAGATTTGTCAGATTTTTTAAGCGATGATTTTTCTTCTGAACCGAGTTCATCAGAATCTGAAACGCAAAACGAGCAAGTTTCTAGCTCTGGCGAAGAAGAATCAATTGACCTTTCCGAATTTGGCATAGAAGAAGAGTCTGCACCTAACAAAAAGAATGAAAATGCAAAAACTGTTCAAGATTACGATTTAACCGTTAGCGTTGACGATGACACGCAAACTCAAGACGAGGAACAAAGCAATGACGACGTTGAAGCCGAAAGCGTTTCTTTAGAACTTTCCGACCATTCTGAAAAAACCGAAGAATCGCCTTCACCCGAAAAATCGGTCGATACAAGTGATTTTAATGTAGACGATTTACTTTCTTCTATTGAAGATGAAAATGGCGGAACAACAAGCCTTGTAGACACCGAAAGCAGTTTTGAGCAAACTTTTTCTGATAAAATCGATGATAAAATTGACAATTTTGGCGATTCAAAACAAGAAATAGTTGCAAAAAATGAAAAAGAAGTGGATAATGGTAGTGATGATTTGTCAGAAAAAGATGAATCGATTGTTGGAATTTCACCTGCGGGATTTACGGAAGATACCGCTTCTGAACAACCCGAGCCAATAGAAAATGGAATAGAAATGACAGCAGAAGAATTGGATGCCTATAGCGAAACAACAGAACCAATTATCAATTCCACCGAAACAACAGGGGAGACACAAATGAACAACACAGCAGAACTAGCAAATGAAACAAACAGTCTTCTGCAGCAGATAGCTCAAGAGTTGAGTTACTTAAAAACAGAAATCAATACCTTGAAATCTGAATTTGCGGAATTTAAAAAAGGAACGCCTGTTACAGAAAGCCCAGTCGTTCAAGAAGAAGTGCAAGAATCAAGCGGAGGATTCTTTGGTGATTTAGATGATGACGACACAATTGCTCTAAGTGGCGATGAAATGTCAAATATTCTAAACAGTGCGGAATTTATCTCTGAGGATGCGGAAGCACTTCAAGCACAAGAAGAAGATTTTGTGCCTACAGAACAAGCTTCTCAAGAGGATTCTTTTACTTCACTCGAAAATGAAGAATCCACCACAGAAGAAACAAGTTCTGAAATTACAGAAGATGCCGTTTTTGAAACACCAACTGAAAGTGCAGAAACAGAAAGTTCTAAAACCGAAGAAAGTGTTATTTCGGAAGAAAGCCAAGAAGAAACTCCTAGTTTTGAAGAAGACGTTGAAACCTCCGAAGAAGGCGATGATGAGTTTATTTCAGAAGAAATTTCTGTTCCAAAAATTGAAGACTTTGAAGAACCAGTCGTTTCTGAACGATTAGAAGAAACAACGGAAGAAATAGAAACTGCAACAGAAGAAAGTTCATCAGATGAAGCGGAAACTGAAAACGTTGAAGAAGAAATCGTTCCACCGACCGTTGATGATGTTATTGCAACCGTAAAAGAAGATGAACGGTTCAAAGAAGATTTTGTTCCGACAGTTTCTTCAGAAGAAAGCGAATTCGAGTATTCACCGCTAGACGAACCTTTAGCTCCAGAAGAAGAAACAGAAAGTTCCACAGATGAAAAGTTGCGTCTTGATTCTGAAAACACCGAAGCAATAACAGAAGAAACAGTAAGCGAAGAAAATGAAGTTTCAGAAGATTCTTCATTTGAAGAAGTTTCTAGTTCAGATGCCGAAGCGGACGAAAGTCTTGAAGAAGGCATTGAAGATGAACCAGTTGAACAGGTGTTTGACCAATGGGCATCAAGTTCAGACAGTTCTTCTGAAATTGTAGAAGAAGGAGCAGTTTTTGATGCAATTCCTGATGTAAGCGACACAGACTTTACTAGCACAAGTGAATCTGAAGCAAACTTTACAGAATCTGTAGAAGAGCCTGTCGTTTCTGAAAGCGTACAAGAAGAGCCAGAATCAGCGGAAGAAACAATAGCTACAAATTCCGTAGATTCAATTCCTAGCGATATGAAAGAAGAAATTAAATCTGTACTGTCATATATGGATCAGTTGCTAGAAAATCTTCCAGAAGAAAAAATTGCAGAATTTGCAAAATCTGAGCAATTTGCAACATACAAAAAATTGTTTGCGGAATTAGGATTGTCCTAAAAAATACCAAGTTTTTGCCTTTAGCCATATTTTCTACGCAGAAAATATGGCTTTTTTGTTGAGATTTTATGAGCGTAACTTTTAGCATTAGTTCAGACGGAAACAAAACCTGTGCGGTAAATAACATTCGCCTACATTCTGCCTACAATCCTATAAAAGAAGCAGAGCGATTTGTTGCAAATATTGAATGCGATTTTAATCCTATTTCAATAATTGTAACCGAACCCGCACTCTCCTATTGCATTCCATTTTTAAAATCCCGATTTAAGAATGCAAAATGCTATGCCGTTAGATTTTCTTGCGATTTTGATTTTGTAAATTCAAACTGGGACGCTGTTTTTTATACAAAAAATCTTTCCGAAAAACTTTTTTCTTTTTTTGGAGAAGAAGGTCTTTTGCAAACACTTTTTGTTTCTTGGACAGCCTCGCAAAAAGCATTTCCAAATGAATACGACCTTTGTTGGGAACAAATAAAACGCGCATTGCAAAAAAGTCGCGATGTACTTGCAACAAGAAGTTATTTTTCAAAAAGATGGGCAAAAAATTCGCTCCGATTTGCTTTTTTTTCAAAACAATTTGCGCAAATTACAAAAGGAAACTGCCCAGTCGTAATTTGCGCAAGCGGGCAAAGTCTAAAAACTTCGCTCAAAAGCATAAAAGAAAGAAGGTCGCACTTTTTTCTTATCGCGGTTTCTTCTGCCATAAGTGTTTTAATTTCAAATGGAATTTTTCCCGATTTGTGCGTTTCTACGGACGGAGGATTTTGGGCAAAACTCCATCTTAAAAAAATCTTAAAATATAATTCAATTCCACTATCTCTTAGCCCAGAAAGTGCGTGTTTTGCAAAAATTCTTTCCGAAAACACCATAATTCCACTTTCTTACAGCGATGGATTTGCTGAGGATACTTTAAATTATCTTAAAATAAAAACACAAAGTGCTATGCGAAACGGAACTGTAAGTGGCACGGCAGCAGATATTGCCTTAAAAATCACAAGCGGAAATGTATTTTTTTGCGGATTAGACTTAGCAAATTCAAATGGATTTTCTCATACCGAGCCAAATGAGCTTGAAAATTACAATTCCACGGGCGATTTTAGATTTTCTACAAAAGAAACTAGAATTGTCTCAGGGAATTTTTCAAGCGGTGCTTTAAATTTGTATAGGGATTGGTTTTCTTCTTACGATTTTAAAAATCGACTTTTTCGTTTGAGCAACAATTTTTCTTACTGTGCAGAATTAAAAAATGTTCCTTCTGTAAATTGGGATTTTTTTGATTCACAACTTGATTCAAAATCACAAATCCTCCCCAAAATCACGCTGCAAACTGAAAATTGTCTTAAAGAAAATCTTAACAATTTAAAAAACTTTCTTAATAATTACACAAAATCAGAAAATTGGGTAAAAGAAGCTCTACCTGCAGAAGCAATAGCGTTTTCGCGTTCCCTTTCTAACTCAGAAGAAAAAGGAAAAAGACTTCAGCAAAAAAAAGACGAATATCTTTGTGACATAAAACGCGCAATTAAATGGGAACAAAAATGATATACAACGGCACTTGCATTGCAAAAACTGGCGAAATAATTCCTCTTTTTTTGGACAAAAGCCCCATGCACTCAAAATACAATCCGCAAAAAGAAGCAAATAATTTTGCTGTAGAGCAAAAAGCGGGATTTTTTGTAGTTGCAGGAATTGGAGGCGGATTTCATATTGCACACTTAATAGAAGAAAATCCAAATTCTTACGTTTTGTGCGTTGAAGAAGATGAAAATACTCTTAAATTCTGTTTAAACCTTCCGCAAAATGCAAATCTTTTTAAAAAACAAAATATTTGGGCGTGTACAATAGAAAATTTGCAAACAGAAATTGCTTTTCGCTACATACCCGCACTTTATGGTGATTTTTCGCTCCTTTATCATCCAATTTGGCAGAAAAAAAATGTTACACTTTCAGAAAAAATTAAGGAAATTGTGCAAAAAGCACTAAAAGAAATTGCAGCAGATTTTTCAGTGCAATCACATTTTGGAAAAATTTGGCAAGGAAATATTCTTTCAAATCTGCAATTTTGCTCACAGATAAAAAATCCCACTAAAATCAATTTTGTGGTAAAAAAACAGGCTGCAATAATTGGTGCAGGGCCAAGCCTTGACACATCTATACAAACGCTTAGTAAAAATCGGGACAAGTATACAATAATTTCAACAGATACAGCGTATCGAAGTCTTATTACACGGAATATTTTTCCAGATATTGTAATTTCTGTTGACGGTCAACATATTTCGCACACGCATTTTATGTGTTGTCCCAAAAGTGAAGCGCAAAACTCCCCTACACTTTTTGTTTTTGCTTTAAGTGCAAATCCAGCGGCAGCCAAATTTGTTTATTCAATGGGACATTCAGTTTTTTTTGTACAAAGTTCCCACCCGCTAGAAAGTTTAGCTTCAAATTTTTACAAAAATACTTTTCCAAAAATCAATAGCGGGTCAGGAACCGTAACAATTGCGGCTTGCGACTTTGCACAAAAATTAGGATTTTCCGAAATTGAACTTTTTGGCGCAGATTTTTCCTATAAAAATGGAAAAGCCTATACCTTGGGAACGTATTTGGAAACCAATTTTTTAAAAGAAGCAAATAAACTTTTTCCTCAAGAAATGCAACAAACGAATCTTCTTTTTAGAACAGAGCTGATAAGAAAAAATGGAATCTTAAGCACAGAAGTTTTGGAATCCTACAAAAATTCACTTAACGAATGGATTAAAAATTCAGTTTATTTTAATGAAAATCAAAGGCTTAAAGCCAAAGAAAATAATAACAATGCGGTGTTAAAGGCACAATATTTTCCATTTGCGGATTTCATTTTAAGTTTAAATTCAGGAATCCAAAATGCTATACAAAATGCCTGTATCGATTCAGTTTACATAAAATGTTTACTCCCCGCAGTTGCATTTTTCAGAAAAAATCAGAATCCACAAAATAAAATAGAGTTTTTTAATCTTATAAAACTTGCATACACTGACTTAAACCGTTATACTAAAGTTTATGAAAAATAGAAGAAATCCGCTTTTTACGATTATCATCACGGCAATTTATACAGTAACAATTTTAGCTTACATTTTTTCGCTCATAATTGAATATAATCTGGGGGCAACAAAGGCGGAACAGCGATTTTCCACTTTAACGCGACAAACAAATTTAATTTTGCGCGAAAATGACGCAGGAAGCCCCGCTTTTGCAGACGCTTTTCTTGAAATTTTGGGGAATGTTTCTGACATTGCTGGAGT
>CALCEK010000137.1 GCA_937900125.1 uncultured Treponema sp.
CCGTAACAAACGCGGCGGGTTTGTGCTTTGCGTATCGTTCTGTGTGTGGAAATACAAATATACGGTGTGGCAATGAGCGGGCAATGTGTAACTGGCATATTGGAAATCGTGCATGGACTCCGACGGTCTTAAAAACAGACGCGGCGGAAGGGTGGAATTTGCCATACAATCGCGCATGGTGGCAACTGTGCTTTTTTGTGTGCTATAAGGCTTTTCGGCAAGAGGACGGCAAATTTATCGCAATTCAACGGCTTAAAGTGCATCAAAAGTGGAAAACGTTTTTAGAGTTCGTTTTATTGACGCTAAAGCCGATTCGCTCCGTGGCGGTAATGTTTTTGGAGTACGTTCCAAATGATGAAGAAATTAGTTATAGCGACGATTCTAACGGACTCGTTTCTATAGCAGAATAAAAAAAATGATGTAAGGAGAAAACAAAATGAACAAGTATGACCATTCGTATAGCGCGTATTTCAATTCGCCGAATGCTGATTATCCAGAGGGGTCTGCGATTGACGCTAGCAGCGAGGATTCGTTAGACGGTACGCCCATGTTGGCGGCATGGTTCAATGACATCATCGGATTTTTTCAAGCGGCGTTTCATAAGGCTTTCGGGAATCCGAGGGCGGGGGAGACGGTAACGCGGGAAGTTTCAGGCGTGCCAGAAACCGCGCAAAAAAGCGATATTTTGGACGCGCTAGAGTCAATCATGGACAAAAAAGACAGCGTTTTGGACGAAAAAATCAACGCGGAAAAAACGTCTCGCGCGGAGGACGAACGCGCGATTGTAGCAATGCTCGGCGAAGAAGAAACGGCTCGGGAAGAAGCCGATGCGGCTCTTGGCACAGAAATAAAAGCCGAGGAAACCGCCCGAAAGTCAAAAGATACGGATTTGCAAAATCAAATCAACGCGATTAAAAACAGCGGTTCATGGTGTCCGTACCCTGTGGGCGCGACGTATGTTCAATTCCCTGGTTGTAGCGCGCCCGCGTCTTTGTGGGGTGGCACAAACTGGCAAAAAATGGATTTTGGCGGCGCGTTTTTTAGAGCAGAAGGGGGCAATGCCCTTGCGTTTGGGCAAGGTAAGCAAGCTGCAAGTCTGCCAGATATACACGGGGATGTTACACTGTACGGCGTGCAACTTGTGGGAAAGGGGGTTACCCCCGAGGTTGAGCCTACAGGTGCTTTTGGCGCGAGTTATAGGCAGTCCGCGCCGCTTCACTCAAAGTGGCAGAGCGGAAACGGCAATGAGTTAATTACGCTGGCTTTTAGGGCGTGCAATTCAAATTCCACTTATGGGCGGCGCAATGAAGTTGCGCCTGAAAATTACACAATTATCATCTGGAAGCGCGTTTCATAAAAATGAAACAAAATGTATGCGGGGACCTGTAAGCAATGCGGTGGTTGAGTTTGTCGAAACCACCGTAGCGTAAAAAGGTGGTGGTTTCGATACGGTTTCTACGAAACCTACTCAACCACCGCTTCCAGCATACTTTCTGTA
>CALCEK010000138.1 GCA_937900125.1 uncultured Treponema sp.
CCTAATTATAGCACATTTTTAAGTATTACAATAAAAAAAAGATACTTTCATATCTTCTTTCATCAAATTTTCACAAAATTATTTTCTATTTTGTCTATATCTTTCATTAGCATCTAAAATTTTCTTTCTCATTCTAATAGCATCAGGTGTTATTTCTACATATTCATCATCTTCAATAAATTCTAATGCTTCTTCTAAGCTAAAGGTTCTTGGTGTTACTAAGTTAATAGCTTCATCTGATGATAAACCTAAAGCACGTAAGAATGTTGTAACAGGTACTGCTTTCAACGACAAAATTGATATTTGTTCCCTGATTTGGATTTTCCATTTTCCAATCCTGAAATGAATGTTGAAAAATAGAAGCCACTTCGACCATAATCAAACTTGCGGGAACTCCGTGTCCCGAAACATCGCATTTTATTACAGCATAATGAGTTTCGTCAATTTTGTGATAGTCAAAATAGTCCCCCGAAAGTTCATCCGCTCCTTCATAATAACAAGAAAATTCTACCGCTTCGGTTTCGTAATGTCCTGTTACAAGAGTTGCCCCCGAATCATCGCTATCCAAGGGAAGAAATCTCGCTTGTATTTTTTTTCCAAACATCAAATTTTTTTCTTGAATCGCAGCTTCCGAAAGGGCAAACGTCATTTGATTTATTGTGTCGCCCAAAAATCCAATTTCGTCTCTTGAGCGGATTTTTATGTTTTTTCCGTGAAGTTTTTCTTTGTCCTCGGTGTCGCGAATCATTTCAACGTGTTTTGCCAAACGATTTATCGGGCGGACAATTATGCTAGAAATAATTATTGAAGTTAAAAATCCCACCAAAAGCGAAAACAAAATGGTAGAAAGCGCAATAGAAAAAATTGTTCGCGTTGTATTTAAAAGTTGGTCCTGGGTACTTTTTGTGCTTACTTCAAGAAAAACAATTCCGTTTACAATTGTTTGCTGCGCCCCTCGCACATACAAAACGGGACGATAAAACAAATAGGTTTCGGACAAAATATTTGGGGATTCAGAAAATTCTGGAATGCTAGAAACGCCTTCTTTTGCAATAGAATCCAAAATGTTTTGCTCGCGACTTTGTAACTGCCTAAGAGATTCTGCAATTTGCGCACGTTCTTGAATGTCCTCGGCAGAAGTTTTAGAAGCTAACAGCATACCTCTTTGCAAAAGCTCAGAACGATTTTCTTCAATGTCGCGAACTGATTCTTGTGCTTTTATTTCTAAAGTTTTGCACCTGTCTTCGATTTCTTTTGCGCGAAAGTCAACAAATTTGCTTTTTCCGAAACTGAGTACTTCTGTGTCGATTTTGCCTAAAATGTCAGAATCCGTGCTTGCCCAAATGTAAGAAATATCATCTTGCGATTTATCGGCCGCACTCCCTGTAATAATTGCGTATTTTGCGTCAGAGAAAGATTTTGATTCTTCAATCAAATCAGAAAATGCCAAAAGATTGTTTTGCGCATTCGGAAGATTCACTTTTGCGCCCTCCGCTAGTGCGTCAAGAATTATAATCGATTTTTCTTTAAGGCTTTCAAGCCTGGCACTTTTTTCGCGTTTTAGCATAATCATTCCGAATACAAAAATCACCGAAGAGCTAATAACGAGCAAAAGAAGCGTTATTACTAAAATCAATTTTATTCTTAAGCTAATGCCCTTTACTTTAACTTTTGCTTTTTTTTCTAAAACATTTTTTCCTCGCGTAATTTTTTTTGTTTTTTGCATAAAAATTGCATCTCCTGTAGTATGCTTGATTGCGATTAAAATTGCTATGCTGCTTAAAAGGAAAATTGCCAAAATCAAAAACTGTTGTGCCGTATCTTGAAAAAATAAAAAATCAGAATGAATGGCGTTTTCCCAAAATGTTAAATTTTTGTCTTTAGAAATTACTTTTACAGTTCCGTTTTGTAAAACAGAAAAAAGCGTTTTGTAACTTTGAGTTTCTCCCCGCAAACTGTGTTCAACAATAACGTAATAATTTCCTCGCTCTAAATGAAGTGGCTTTTTTGTCTGAATGAGTTTGCTTGAGGAATTTTCAAAATCGCCCTCGCTCAAAAAAAGTTCGTAGTCGTAAGGCTTTTTTGCGTCTTTGTCAAAGGCGATTCTTACAATTTCTCCTTCATACAAAAACTCATCTCCCTGAATTGAAAAAGTTGTATCCCCAAAAGAGTCGGTGTTTGCAGAAAGTTCTGTTATTAGCGTTTTAGGTTCGTAGGAATTTAGGATAAAAATTTTTGTTTCAAAATCCGAAACATTCCCTGCTTTGTCGCAAGAAGCAACTGAAAACACATACACCCCATTTTCCGCATTTTTTACGCTAATCGTTTTTTTGTCCAATGGGGATTTTTTGTATTTAGTTTCAATTTTTTCAAAAAGCTCATTTCCATTTTCAACAAGATTTAAAACAATTTCGCTGATTTCCGATTTTTTCGCGCTCATAGAATGAAAACTGTTTCGCGTAAGATTTTTTGGAATGTCGCTGAGTTTTTTAAAATCATAAAGCCAAGAATCAGTGTCATCATTTTCAATGGAAGAATCGGAATCCCAAAAAAGCGAAAAAGTGTTTGACGAAAAAATATTTTCATTTTCCGCATCCAAAGGAAAGCTAACAATAGGTTTTTGTGGCGGAACTGTGTCTAATATGTAGGCATAACGCGCGGCTTCAGACCAATTTTCCGCATAATCTTGCTGTTTTACCGTAATATACCAACTTCCGTCAGAATCAAGTGAAAAATTCACAATATCTTCGGAAAGTAGGTTAGTCAAAAAATTTTCCGCTTCGTCATCGGGATTTTTGCTGAGTAAAATGGAAAATCCTCGCACAGAAGAAGTGTCCTCGGCGGCATTTATTTTTAGCGTAAGATTTTTTTTGTTTTGCGGAGTAAAAAAGGCAAAATCTGTCGGCTCAAGAGACGGGCTTTCAGTTTTTGTGTCGCGGCTTGTGCAAACAGTTTGCTCGTTTTTTTCCACATTTTTTTGCCACACAAAAGAAAGATTTTTTCCGCCAAAAGCAACAACGGCTTGCGCCTTTCCTGAACTTTCGTTTGCGATTTTTGTAGGATTTTCCCATAAAATTGCTCTTTTTGCCGAAAGAAAAACCTCGCCTCCGCCATGCTGAAACAAAATGTAG
>CALCEK010000139.1 GCA_937900125.1 uncultured Treponema sp.
TTTTACTATTTTATTTGAACGCTGTAAATTCCTGAGTTTTTAGACAATCTCCCCCTGTATATTCAGCAGGGTAAAATAGACGACTTCTGGTTGGTCAATGGGGAATCGATTTAACGCCCACTCCTCTAACACCAAAAGCGAAAACGCTAGAAAATAAAAAATCCAGGCTAAGACAAGGAATTTTTTATGCGACTTTTGCAAAGCGTCAGTTTTCTTTTGCGGACTGACGGACAAAAATCGCAAAACAAGAAAACCGAAAATTCCGCCCAAAACCAAAAAGCCAAGCGTCTTTAGGGCAAAAGGGGAAAGCAAAACTGAACCGCTCGTTATTTTTGCAAGTTGCTTTTGCATTCCGCGGAAGCCGTACAAAATAAAAAGTGCCGAAACCAAAACAACGCCCACGTTTACAAAATAAAAAATCCGATTTTCTCGTTTTCCTAACAGCGATTTTTCCATAAATATGTCCATTATAACTGTAAAACAGCAAACTCGCAAGACATTCTGAAGGACGTAGCTTTGAAAAATCTGTGTACTCTTTTCGTAAAAATTGATTTTTACAGTCTATCTTGAACGGAAATGCATTTTTTGTTAGAATAGGCAAAATTTTGTTTTGGGAGAAATGTATGAAAAGGGGAAAACTTTTTGTCATTGCAGGGATTTTTTGTGCACTTATTGCACCTTTAAATGCGGAATCTGAAGCAGAAGCGGATTTGAGTGAACTCAGCAAAGAAATCACCACCGAAGCATCCGCAAGCGAAACGCAAGTGTCTGTAGAGCCGCAGGAAAAAACTGTGGGAATGCAGATTTTATTCAGCCAAGTTTTTACGGGAGCGATTTTTAACAAAATTGACATTCAGTTGTTAGATGAAGATTTTACGCTTCAGTTGACAAATACCGATTCTGCCTCGCTTGAGATAAAATCAAATCTTGAAAAATCTTGCCCAGTTGTAACGCAGGACGAAAAAAATCTAAAAATCGTTCAAAAGGATAAAAAATCCAAAATTGAAGGAAGAAAATGTATTGTTACGCTCACACTTCCTCGCAATTATCCACCAGAAAGTTTTTCGCTTTCTACAGCAAATGGTTTGATTACACTTTCTGACCTAGAAGCGCAAACAATTAAAATTTCTTCGGACACAGGAAATTTGAATGCGCAAAAATTGACTGGAATAAAATCACTCGCACTTTCTACAGTAGCAGGTCTATGGGAAGTTTCTCAAATTGATAGCGCAAATCTTAGCGCAGAAACAAAACGCGGAGAACTTAACCTTTTTGAAATCAACGCAAAAGCTTTTTCTATTTCCACAGACAAAGGGAACGCGCTTGCAATTTTTTCTTTTCCGTTTGTGCAAACCTCATCTGTCGAAACAAACACGGGAACTATTTGGTTAGGACTTACAAAAGAAAGTGTTTTTTACAACACCATAACCGTAACTAAAGGTCATTACTATTGTGAATTTCCTTCTGACACAAAAGGTCCAGAACTACGCGCAAAAGCCAACAAAGGCGAAATAAAAGTAAATGCTGCAACAAATATAGAAGCAACCGTTGCCCTATAAAATTTGCTTGCTGCAGTCGTGAGTTTTGCGATTGCGGCATTTTTTTTACAAATATGATTTTAGCGGTTTTTCGATTTCTTTTGGCTCTGTTCGCACACATTAATGTCAATCAAGCACTCCAAGGCAAAATCGGTCTTTTCCGCACATTTCTTGAAAGAACGGTTTT
>CALCEK010000140.1 GCA_937900125.1 uncultured Treponema sp.
GGTGTAAAAGTTGAATTTTTTAGAAGAGGCGTAAATTCTTTCTATATTAATGCAGCTCGTCCAATTGCTATTGAAGGCGTAACAAAGACTGTTTCTGTTTGGGTTTGTGGTCGCAATATGGATCACCAGTTATGGCTTTTAGTACAGGATTACAATGGACATAATTTTGAAATCTGGATGGGTTCTTTGGAATTCAGCGGCTGGAAAAAAATTACAACTGCTATCCCACCAACTCCTGATGGAGAACACGGCATTATTCAGCAAAGTCCATATTTTGGAGACAGACCTGGTTTAAGAGTTGTAGGTTTCCGCGTAGATTGTAACCCAATGGAAGCTCAAGGTTCATTCTATATGTATCTTGATGATCTTCGTGCTGTTACCGACTTGTATGATATGGAAAACAAAGACGAAGATGATATGAGTGACCTTTGGTAATTCTTAATGGAAGCTCTAAAGAAATCCCTGCATATTTTGCGGGGATTTTTTATTTTAAAAATCACATACGGTGTAAACGTAAGTTTTATTTTCTTTATTTACAGATAAAATTCCTGCTTTTGTTAAAACCCAAACATAAAATCGAACATCTTGTTCACTTATTTTTTCCCCTTCTTTTTTTAGGTCAGAATATATTTTTTTGATTGTAAAAGTTTTTCTGCAAGACTCTGGCAAAAGGCTTAAATAAGATTGTGGAGAGTTAAAAATGCTTGTGTTGTAAAGCGTTTTAAGTTTTTTTTCAGTTTTAAGCCATGCTTTTTTTACTCTTCGTCTTCCATTTTTTGATTGCACTGGCGAATCTGTTGTTGTCCTAACTTCAATTATGGCGCAGTTTACAAAATCAATCTGCAAAAGAGGATTTAAAAGGAGCTTTGATAATTTTGTCAATTCCCTAAATTCCCCATATATATTTTTTTTCTGTGGACTTTTTCGACTTGAAATTAGTTTTCCATTTTGGGAGTAGGTTTCTATGTATTTTTCGGAAAAAACGGGGTGCACAACAATGACCTTTCTGTTTTTTGAAATACAATAATTTAATTTTGCTAAAAGATGCGATAAACTTGCTGTCTGTATTTCAATTATTGTTCCATTTTCTTCCATTATATCTACAATGTATGGCCCGAATTCCACTTCGGTTTTACTGTTTCGATTTTGAATTGCGTATAGGCTTTTTAAAGCTTTATGAAGTTGACTTTCATTTAGAGTGTTTATCATTTTAATATTATATTAAGACTATATTTTTTATCAAAAAAGAGTAAAAGTACAATTTTTAGAGATAGTCTTTAGCTTGAATTTTGCTATACGGCTCTTGAGTAAGTCGCCCAAAATTATAAAAGATTTTTTACTTATCGGCATTTTTTACGATTGACATTATAAAAAATACTGATAAAATGTTTGTAAGTGGGAAATAGTGGGAAAAAGTGGTGAGCAGTGGCATGGAAATGCTAAATGGTGAGTACAGTAACACTCTTGACGAGAAAGGCAGAATAAATTTCCCAACAAAATTACGCTCTGCTTTGCAGCAAGGGGAACTCATCGTGACGCAGGGACTTGACCACTGTCTCATGCTTTTTACTGCTGAGGAATGGGACAACCTAAAAAATAAGATTGTTGGGTCGGCTTCTGTGTTTGACCCGCAAAAACGTCTTGTATTGCGACGCTTTATTGCTCCGGCTCAAAAAATCGAATTTGATAAGTCTGGTCGCCTTTCTATTCCGCAAAGATTAAGGGAATATGCTTCGTTAAACTGTGGCGGTGAATGTATCATACTCGCTATGGATAAATTCATAGAGATATGGGACGCTGGCGAATACGATAAATATCTTCTTGATACAGAAAACTCATTTTTGCAAGCAGCAGCTAGCATGAGTGACGTTTTGCTTTAAAAAAGTATTTATATGTCGGAGTGAAAAATTGGAAATCGTTCATACGCCTGTGTTGCTAAATGAATGTCTGAAATTGCTATCTCCTATTGGGGAAGAATACGAATCGGACGCATTTATGATTGATTCAACTATGGGCGAGGGCGGTCATTCGTTTTACTTTTTAGAGAAATTTCCAACTTTGCGCATTTTAGGATTAGACGCAGATTCGTCAATTCAAGCGAGGGCAAAGGAAAGGTTGAGCATTTTTGGAAATCGTGTAGATTTTTTCAATGGTTGGTTTAACGATTTTTACGGCAATTATTCAAAGGCACGTTTTCCTGATATTATTTTGTTTGATTTAGGTATTAGTGTTTTTCACTATGAACGGAGTGGGAGGGGATTCTCTTTTCGTCATGATGAAGAACTTGATATGCGCTTGAATCCTTTAGAAAAAACGAGTGCAAAAGATGTTGTAAATTCAATGCCAGAAGAAGCTTTGGCGGATTTGATTTACAAGTATTCTGACGAGCGTTTTTCAAGAAGGATTGCAAGTGCTATAGTTAGGGCGAGACAACACGGAACTGTTTCTTCTACTCGCGTTCTAGCAGAAATTATTTCCGATTCAGTTCCTGCAAAATATCGTTACGGACAAATCCATCCTGCAACACGCACTTTTCAGGCTTTGCGGATTTATGTTAATTCCGAACTTCAAAGGCTTCCTAAAGCTTTGCACTATGCCTTTAATGTGTTAAAGCCAAACGGAAAAATGGGTGTTATAACATTCCATTCCCTAGAAGACCGAATCGTAAAAAATTACTTCCGTAATCTCGGAAAGCAATGCGTGTGTCCTCCCGAAGCTCCTTTTTGTAAATGTGGAGGAACACAGTGCGCCGAGCTTATTACCCGTAAACCAATAGAGCCTACAACTGAAGAAATTGCAGAAAATTCTCCATCGCGCAGTGCAAAGTTACGTGTTATAAGAAAAATTCGGAACGCTGATGAAATGCGACTGCGAGGCGTGGAGGCAATTTGATGAGCAATATAAAAATAATCTTAAAAAATATTTTTGCTTGTATAGCGGCTTTGTCTATTCCCTCTCTTTTGATTTTTGATGCTTTTCAGGCAAGAAAATATGCCGATTTGCAAAAACAAGTTCGGGATTTAGAACGAAAGCAAGAGGAGTTGGTCGAGCAAAACAAAAAATTGATTACCGACATCAGTGTTCTTTCTGGTGCAGATAGAATTGAATCCATTGCAAAAGATGAGTTAGGAATGCGATTTGCAGAAAGCGATGAAATTATTCGTGTTGAAATGAAGGAAAAAGATAAATGATTGAAAAAAATGTAAAAACAAAAAAATCTCTCTTGACAATTGAAGAAGTGCTAGAAGCAACTGGCGGAATTCACGTGCTTGGAAATGGGGAATTTTGCTTTACCACTGTACAAACAGATAGTAGAAATGTTGACAAAGATTGCCTTTTTGTTCCCCTAATTGGCGAAAATCAAGATGGACACAATTACGTAAAATCCGCAATAGAAAACGGAGCAAGTGTTGTTTTTGTTTGCCTTAAAAATTACGAAAAAACACCGCAGTATTTTACGGAAATTTCCTTAAAGAATCCTGAAATTTTTTTTATTGGGGTGGAAAATACATTAATTGCGCTTCAGCAAATTGCAGAATGTTATGTTTCTCATTTTCCAAATTTGATTCGGATTGGAATTACAGGGTCAAGCGGAAAAACTACAACTAAGGAGATTTGCGCTTCAATTTTAAAGCAAAAGTATTCCGTTGTTACAAATAAAGGTAATTTGAATAGCGAAACAGGTTTGCCGCTTTCTGTTTTTGAAATTCGCCCTGAACACCAACTTGGTATTTTTGAGATGGGAATGAATCGGGAAAATGAAATAGCAGAATTGTCTCGCATTTTAAAGCCTCGCCTTGCAATAATCACAAATATTGGAAGTGCTCATATAGGAAAACTAGGAAATAGAGAAAATATTGCTAAAGAAAAAGCGCGGATTTTTGACTATTTTAAGGGAATCGGAACCGCGTTTATTCCAAAAAATGACGATTTTTCTTCCTATTTAAAGAGCCAAGTTGACGGAAATGTTATTTTTTATGGCGATGATTGCGATAGCGCGATTCGTTTTGATTCTGACCTTGGCTTAGAAGGAACTAGTTTTTTTGTTGACGATAAAAAAGTTATTCTGAATCTGCCTGGAAAATACAATTATTCAAACGCACTTTCGGCTATTGCGGTGGCAAAATTCTTAGGGCTTAACACGGAACAAATTGTTTGTGGAATTGAAAACGTAAAAGGTTTATTTGGTCGAAGTGAAATTTTGCACGGAAATTATACAATCATTCAAGATTGTTACAATGCAAATCCAGATTCAATGGAAAAAGCAATTGAATTTGCTTCTTCGCTCCAATTAAAAAATGGACAAAAACTTTTTATTGTTTTAGGCGATATGCTTGAATTAGGCGATTCTGAAAAAGAGTGTCATGAAAAAATCGGAAAACAACTTAGTGAATTAAAAGATTCAATTTGTCTTTTTTGCGGAAAACGAATGGATGCCGCTTACAAAGAAATGCTCAAAGTGGCAAATCCAGAAAATTTGTTTGCAATACAAGAAAATGACGATTCAGCGATTGAAAAAATCGTTCAATTTATCAAAGGAAAAATTCAAAAAGACGATATTGTGTTAATCAAAGCCTCTCGGTCAATGCAATTAGAACGCATAACAGAACTTTTGGAGTGTAAAAATGTTTAATTTTACTTTTTTCCCTGGAAGCTCTGGAAAACCGTCAAACAAAACAGATATTCTCTTTTTAGTAAGCGTTTTGCTTTTGTGGGGATTGGGAATTTTTACCCTTTTAGTTTGTACTCCAGATACGGCAGAGCGACTTTTTGGAAAAAAGTATTATTTTGTAAACCGCCAAATTATTTGGTCAATTTTGGGACTAATTGGATTTTGCGCTTTTGCCTTGCTTCCGATTTCTGTTATAAAAAAAGCTTTGCCGTTTTTTGTTTTAGGAACGCTCTTTTTTTGTATTTTAGCTCTTGTTCCTGGAATTGGAAGTGAAAAAAAAGGCGCAAATCGTTGGGTTTCTATTTCGCATTTTGTTAGTTTTCAGCCATCGGAATTTGCAAAAATTGCAGTTGTTCTTTTTTTGGCGAATTTGTTTGACAAATATTCGGATTCTGATTACACACAAGGCGAAAATCAAAAGAATTTTTTGTACCCGCTAATTGGCTTGTTCATTTTTGTCCTTGTAATTTTTTTGCAAAAGGATTTTTCTACGGGAGTTTTTGTTTTTGTGGTCGGCTGCATAATGTTTTTTGTTTCAGGCGTTAAAATGACATGGTTTGGTCCTCTTATTATTCTTGCGATTCCTGCCACTATACTTATGATTGCTATAGAACCGTATAGGCTTATGCGTGTTGCCGCATTTTTTCACCCTGAAGAATTTACAATGACTTCTGGGTATCAGCAATTTGCTTCAAAAAGAGCGATTATTTCTGGAGGAATTTGGGGAAATGGTTTGGGAAGCGGGCTAACAGCTGTTAGCAACATTCCAGAAGTTCAAACGGACTATATTTTTGCGGGATGGGCATCTGCAATGGGCTTACTTGGCGTTACTGCTTATTTTCTAGTTCTAATTTTGTTTGCCGCTCGCGGATTTAGAATTGCAGTTACAAGCAAAAATCGTTTTGCTGCTTATGGAGCTTTTGGTTGTACAACTATGATTTTTTTGCAATCATTGATGAACATTGCGGTTGTTTGCGGTGCGCTTCCGACAACAGGAATCCCACAACCATTTTTTTCTTCTGGAGGATCTTCGCTTTTGGCAACTTTTTGTATGTGCGGATTTATTTTAAATGCTTCAAGCGCAACTGCCGAAAATGAATGGGAAGAATACGATTCAAGTAAAAATATGGATTTTTCTAAAAAAGATGGAGAGTTTATAAAGTATGAGTGATTTTAC
>CALCEK010000141.1 GCA_937900125.1 uncultured Treponema sp.
CTGTTCATAACAAAAAAGAAGATTGGATTATAGTGGAAAACACGCATGAGCCTATTATTGATAAAGAAAAATTTTATGCTGTTCAAGAACTTTTAAAAAGCAGGTCTAAAACTAGAACAAAATCATTAAATTTAAAGTTAAAAGGTTTATTAGTTTGTAAAGAATGTGGCAAAAAATTAGGGTGTTCAACTGCTCATTATAAAAATGGAAATCATACTCAAATTTACACATATTGTCATACCTACCAATCTTTGCCAAAATTAAAGCTTTGTACTCCTCATTGTGTGAATTATGAAAAGCTAGAAAATGCAATTATTGATGAAGTACAAAATATATGCCAAAAATATTTAGATAGAAAGAAATGTAAAGAAATTATTGATAATAATTATAATAATGCTCAAAATGAAATTAATCTTGATAAAGAAAAAAGTAATTTAACAAAATCTATTGAAGTATTAGATTTTCAGATTGAAAGATTATATGAAGATAAATTAAAAGGACTTATAAATGATAAAGATTTTTCAAGAATGTATGAGAAGAAAGTTGCCGAAAGAGATACAAAGGAAAAGAAACTTGAAGAATTAAATACTGTCAAATTTATTTCGGAAAACTCTGATAGAGTCATAAAAGATTTACTGAATTTTGGTGTAGAATTTGATAAAGAAAGCGATGGCACAATGGTAACAACTCATGGTGGCGGAACAAGTCGCAAACGTATGCACGCTTGTAAAGACTATTCTGGTGCAGAAATTATGCGAACCTTACGCGATGAAACTTTTAATCGTGCAGATTCCATTACTGTTGTTGACTTTACTTCTGCAATCGAGCTTATTAAAAATGACAAGGGCGAAGCCGCTGGTGCAGTTCTTATGAATATGGAAACTGGCGAAATCAGAATTGCAAAAGCTAAAGTTGTTATAATTGCGACTGGTGGCGCAGGTCGAATGCACTATCAAGGATTTCCAACTAGCAACCATTATGGAGCTACAGCAGACGGGCTTGTTCTTGCCTACAGAGCAGGGGCTAAACTTTTGTACCAAGATAGCCTTCAATATCACCCAACAGGAGCGGCTTATCCTACGCAGATTTTAGGAAAACTTGTTACCGAAAAAGTTCGTTCTCTCGGTGCAAAATTGATTAATAAAGACGGCGAAGTTTATATTCACCCGCTCGAAACACGCGATGTTAATGCTTCTGGAATTATTCGCGAAGTAAAAAACGGACGCGGTGTTAAAAATGAAGTACAAGATGCGGTTTGGCTTGACACTCCAATGATTGAGATGATTCATGGCGAAGGAACGATTTTAAAATCAATACCTGCAATGTACAATATGTTTATCAAATATGGAATCGACATTAGAAAAGAGCCGATTCTTGTCTATCCTACCCTTCACTATCAAAATGGCGGTGTAGAAATTGACAAAACTTGTCATAGCGGAGTCAAAAATCTTTTGGTCGCAGGTGAAGCTTCGGGCGGTGTGCACGGAACAAATCGTCTTATGGGGAACAGCCTTTTGGACGTTGTTGTTTTTGGTCGAGAAGCGGGAATCGAAGCTGGAAAAATGTTCAAAGACATACAGTTAACCGAAACCGCAAAATTATCATTACAACACGTAAAAGATTTTGAAGCAGAACGAAAATCCGCTGGAATTACAGGCGATGCTGTTTCTCCAAAACTTCTTCCGCGCTACACACATGGAAATCCAGAATTTGAAAAGAAAATTCCAGGCGCAAGTAAGTAGCAAGTTTGCGTGGAAACATTTCCACATAAACGCGGTAGTTCAAAATCGCTAAAAATAGCGAGTAAAAATCGCATTTTCAAAAGAAACCTCTAAAATGTTTTTGAGTTTTAGAGGTTTCCTTTATAAAAAATATGGAGTTAAAAAATGAAGTTTTCTTGTTTAGTATTAATAATGTCGTTGTTTTGCGGAATAATGTTTTTTTCTTGTGCTTCCACACAAAAAGCAGAAAATCCAAAATCTTATACAATAGTTACTCTTCAAAATGACACAGAATATTTAGTGGCAAAAGTGGACTATCCGCAATTTTTGGGATTTGAAACTTTGAATCAAGAGATAAGTTCTTTTGTTTCTATTGATTACACCGAATTTAAAAAAGATTCTCAGGAAAATTTTGGCGAGTTTGAACAAATATGGGAGCAACCAATCCAAAGTTCCTACTACATAGATTCTGAAATAATCGAAAGTGAAAATTACAAAAGCATTTTGCTTACAAAATGGACATATTCTTCTGGGGCGGCACACGGCTTAGTTTCTTACAAAACATTCACTTGGAATATAAAAGAAGGTCGCTTAGAAGATGCGCAAACTGTTAGCAAAATGAGTTACACTGAATTGTCAGACGCATGCCGTTCAAGTCTTTTACGCGAACACACAGAATTTGAAAGGGATTGGGTTTACAGTGGCACTGAACCTATTCCTGAAACATTTGAAAATTTTACAACAGATGAAAAAACCATCTCAATTTATTTTGAGCCTTATGAAGTTGCCGCCTACGCAGCTGGACCGCAAATCGTAACACTAAAAATAAAATAAATTCTTTGCACACTGTGCAATTCTGCTATATTTATTGAGCAATAGGCTTGTTGCCCAAACCCTGGCAACGTCTATTGCTCAACATGACATACTAGACAGACTCTTAAACAGAAAGCAACTTTAAAAGTTTTTCTTTTCCGATGATTCGCATAAAACTTGCAATGCGTGGACCTTGGTCTTTATTGATTAACACTTTGTAAAGCGTTACAAAAAATTCCTTTCCGTCAATGCCCTGTTCTTTTGCAATATCGTAAATTTTTTGTTGCAAATCTCTATCGCTTGCAAAAGTTTCAAGAACTGGCACGACTTCTTCGCGGACACGTTTAACTGCAACAATTTCATTTTCTGAAAGTTCTACACTTTCGTTATCATCTCTTAGTTTAAAGCAAAATTCTGGGGCAAAAGTAGGGGCGCACTCTGTTATCCAATACCAAGCACATTCAGCGCGTTTTTTTAATGTTTCCCGTTGACATGGTTTTAAATCCGACAAAGAATTTAAGGCTAAATCAATATTTCCAGAATAAGTTTGCAAAAGAGTTGTAAGCTGCCTAAATGGAATCTGATACGGCTGAGTTTCAGGGTAAGAATCTATCTGGCTCAACTCATAAATGCGTTTTTCTTTTAGGAATAAATCTTGATTTTTTGCTTTGTCAACTCCCCAAGCAATCCGTTCAGTGCGGTCGTAAGCTTCGTACACAGTAACAACATCAAGGTCAAAACTAATTGAAAACTCATGGTCAACTTTGTTTACGGCAAAAATATACCGCAAAACTTCGGGCTGGTAAACTTCAAGTGCATCCACCAAAGAAATGACCTTGCCCTTTGAAGATGACATTTTACCAGGAACGCCTTTTAGTTTTACAAAATCATATTTCATTGTTACAGGAGCTTGCCAATCGTAAACTTTTTTGCTCACCAACTTTGCCGTATCGTAACTTCCGCCTGGAGAAATGTGGTCTTTTCCGCCTGGTTCAAAAATCACTTTTTCTTCATTCCACCTCATTGGCCAGTCAACTCGCCAACCAAGCTTAAAATTCTTTGAAGTTCGTAAATCACCAGTTTCCTCATTTCCACAAGATGTACAACGATAAGATACCGCATATTCACCATCGTAATTTGTAATTTCAGTTGTATCTTTATTGCATTTTGAACAAAACGCAGAAATCGGCCAATAAACATCGCTCTCTTTCATTTTATGTTCATCATCGCGATAATTGTTTAAGCACCATTTTATTAAATCTCGATTTTGAAGTGCCTTTTTAATTCCTTCTGCGTAGCGATTTGAACGATAGCGACTCGCCTGATACAAAAATTCAGGGTGAATCCCAACTCGCGGCAGCTGAGATTCAATGTCAACTTCATGATGGAGAGCATAATTTTCATCGCGTTCAGAAGTATCTGGAACCATTGTAATTGGAAAACGCAAATAGTTTTCCAAAATTTCTGGATGTGGCATATTCGCAGGAACTTTACGAAATACATCATAATCGTCCCATGAATAAATAAAGCGTACATTTTTTCCGCGAGACTTAAGCGCACGAACTACCAAATCGACTGTAATAATTTCTCTAAAATTTCCAATGTGAACCGTGCCACTTGGTGTAATCCCAGAGGCACAAGTGTATAGTGGTAAATTCCCACGTTCCTTTATAATTTTATCTGCCACTTGGTCTGCCCAATGACACAACTCTGCTTTTGATTTTTCGTTTATTTCACTCATTCTTATACTATAAAATAAAATGCCAAAGTATACAAGTAAGGCATTTTGTGCTAAAATCAGATATGATTTCTGAAGTAACAATTCGCATTCCTATTCAAAAGGAATCTGATTCTAAAGCCATAAAACAAGAGATTCTAAACGAACTTAAAAAAAATAAAATCATTTGTAAAAGCGATAATTTTTCTTTAATTAAACTTAAACGGTCAATCGATGCAAGAAGAAAAAATATTATAGCGGTTTTAAAATATAAAGTTTACATTGATGAAGAAATTCCTACAGAAAACTATGAACCGCACTGGCAAATTGCAAATAAAAATAAGCGAGTGCTAATCATTGGCTCTGGACCTGCGGGACTTTTTGGAGCTTTTAAACTTTTAGAACACGGAATTACCCCTATAATTTTGGAGCGTGGCGAAAATGTGGCTGACCGCAAACGGAGCATTGCACAAATTAGCACAAAAGGGGTTGTTTTAGAAGATTCAAATTATTGCTTTGGAGAAGGAGGAGCGGGGACTTTTAGCGATGGAAAACTTTACACAAGAAGTTCAAAGCGAGGTGATATTTCTTCCGTTTTAAGATTATTTTATTACTTTGGCGCAGACAAAAAAATCTTGACAGATGCACATCCGCACATTGGAACAGATAAATTGCCCGCAATAGTTAAATCAATGCGCGAAAAAATAATTTCTTTGGGTGGAGAAATCCATTTTTGTACAAAAGTTAAAGATTTTCTTATAACAGAAAACGCATTGGGCAAAAAAGAGGTTTGTGGAGTTTGTGCAATCAATACAAAAACCCAAGAACAAAACGATTTTTTTGCGGATGCTGTATTGCTTTCAGCAGGACATTCCGCCCAAGACATATATAAATCACTATTTAAAATTGAGCCTAGTGCCCTTGAAGCAAAAACATTTGCGGTTGGAGTCCGCGTAGAACACCCGCGCGAACTTATCGATTTTATACAATATCATGGGCGCGGTGAAAACTTGGGAGCCGCCGAATATCATTTTACAACGCAACAAGCTCATAGAGGCGTTTACAGTTTTTGTATGTGCCCAGGCGGATTTGTAGTTCCGAGTGCCACAGGACCAAACGAAATTGTTGTAAATGGAATGAGTGCGGCAAACAGAAATAGCTCTTGGAGCAATGCCGCCGTTGTTGTAGAAACTCGGATAGAAGATGTTTTACAAGATTTTCCCGATTTACCCCCTGAAAAAAAAGTGATTGCGGGTCTTTTGTGGAGAGAAGCCTTAGAAAGTTTAACTTTTAAAAATGGTTCTATCACAAAAGCCCCTGCGCAACGTTTAACCGATTTTTTGTCCCACAAAGAAAGTTCAACGCTCCCCAAAACAAGCTATGCGCCAGGCGTAATTTCTAGCAGACTTGACGAATGGCTTCCACTTCAAATTAAAAGCCGACTTGAATCTTGTTTTAAAGAAGTTGACGCAAAAATGAAAGGTTACATTTCTTCAGAAGCTCTTTTAATTGCCTCAGAAACACGAACAAGCACTCCTGTAAGAATTTTGCGAGAAAAAGAAAGCGGAGAAAGTCCCGTCTTAAAACACCTTTTTCCTGCGGGCGAAGGCTCTGGCTATTCAGGCGGAATTGTGAGTTCTGCATTGGACGGAGAAAATCAATGTGAAAAAATCGCGAGGTTTCTAGCATGACAAGCGATGAAATTGTAGAACAGTTGTTCAAAGTCCAAGACACGCAATATAAAAATTTTCAGGCAAAGTTACTTCCAACAGTAAAAAAGGAAAAAATCATCGGTGTTAAAACAGCGGAGCTTCGCCATTTTGCAAAAGAATGTTCAAAAGATAGTGGTTTTATTGAAAAATTCTTAAAAACTTTGCCACACAAATATTTTGAAGAAAATCAGCTTCACGCTTTTATTATTTGTAATATTAAAGATTTTAAAACGTGCATTTTTGAAGTTGAAAATTTTCTTCCCTATATTGACAATTGGGCAACGACTGACCAGCTTTTGCCAAAAGTTTTCAAAAAAAATCATCGTGAACTTTTGCCCTACATTGAAAAATGGATTTTATCTGAACACACCTATACAATTCGCTTTGCGATTGGACTTTTTATGCAGCATTTTTTGGACGATGATTTTGACAGTTCGCAGCTAAAAAAAGTTTCAAAGCTAAAATCAGATGAATATTATGTAAAAATGATGATTGCCTGGTATTTTGCAACAGCGTTAGCAAAACAGTACAAAGCTACGCTCCCCTATCTTGAACAAAAATGCCTTGAACCTTGGACGCACAACAAAACAATTCAAAAAGCTTTAGAAAGTTACCGCATTTCTGCGGACAAAAAAGAATATTTACGAACGCTAAAGATAAAAGGCTCAAAAAAAAAAATTGATTTCCGCGTGAGGCCTTTCCATTGCTAAAGTAGACAAAAAAAATGGTTGCTAAATTATAGCAACCATTAGACTTGTTCTGAAACTGAAGTTTCCGAACAAGTTTATTAAAAAATCAATTTTTCTTAGACAAATCAAACTTTAAAGCGGTCAATTTGTTCACCGATATTTCCAATAGAAGTTCGAACGTGTCCAGAAATGTCACTCAAGGCAGAACCAGTTTCATTTATTTTCTTTGCACCTTCAGACATTTCAGTCATACTTTGCTGCATACTATCTGTAACGTCTTTTAGAGTTCGCATTTCACGCATAATGCGTTCGTTTCTGCCAGACATTTCTTTTGAAGACCGCCTAACTTCAACAGTGCTATCATTCATATCTTTTAGCGCAGAACTAATTTGCTTTGAACCGCTATTTTGTTCTTCCATAGCCGCCTTAATTTGCAAAACCAATTCATCGGTTTCGTGAATTTTATTTGAAACAGCTGTAAAGGCTTCACTTGATTCTTGAGATGCTGCAACAACTTCAGCGATAGAATCTTTAATATTGTTCAACTGCTCGCCGATAGTCTTAGATTGCGCACTTGAAGTTTCAGAAAGTTTTCTAATTTCATCAGCAACAACGCTAAAGCCCTTACCTGCTTCACCAGCGTGAGCCGCTTCAATAGCTGCATTCATAGCAAGAAGATTTGTTTGTTCGGCAATGGCAGAAATTGCTTGGTTAGCTTCTTGCAACATCTGAGACTGATTTTCAATTTGTTTAATTCTATCGTTTACATCTTGTTGCTTTGTAAAGCCTGTTTGCGCATTTTTGGCAAGTGAATCAAAAGAAGAAGCCATTTTATCAACAGATTGGTTTACAGAAGAAATATTTCCAATCATTTGTTCAACTGCCGCAGAAGCTTGGCTTACACCAGATGACTGACTCTCAATCATGCTATCTAATGTTGTTATATTATCAGAGATTTCTTCTACCGCAGATGCAGTTTGTTTTACACTAATGCCTTGATTTGAGATTTGAGCTGAAATTCCATCGATATTGGCAATAATTTCTGTGATTGCACTTGAGGTGTCTTGCGTACTCGCCGCCATATCTTCACCAGAAGTTTGAAGCTCAACTTTAGAATCTTTAACTTCCTTAATGATTTCTTGGAGTTTATCAAGGAAGAAGTCAAAATGAATAACCAAATCACCAATTTCATCACGAATAAAGAGTTTACAGCGTCTAGTAAGGTCTGCGTCCCCTGTTTCAAGTTCTTTAAGGAAGTTTGTAACATTCGCAATACGCCACATAAGCCAGCGAACAAACATAGATGATGCAATCACAAGTATCACTATCAATACAATAACAACAGGAATAACAATGCGCAATGTAAGTCCTCGTGTTAAGGTAATACTTTCAAGACTTTGCGCTATAAAAATCATACCTGTAATAGTGCCATTTTCATTTTTTAAGGGATTGTATACACCAAAATAAGCAATACCATTTAAGTCTAATTCACCAGCCCACTGAATTCCACGTTGCAAAACTTGACTAGTAATATCTTGTCGCTCTAATCGGCTTCCAGCAGAAACGTTTGGAAGAGAAGAAGCGATTCTCACATCTCCATTAAAAATCGTACATTCTACACCATAGCCACTTTTCATAAGAGTTACAAAATCATCTGTAGAAAGGTCATAGGCAAATACTGTAGCACCAATAATGCTTCCGCTACTGTTGCGAATGGGGTAAGAATAAATTGCCGCGTATGGAGATGTTCCTAATGGTTCATAAGAAAAGTCACCATTTCCGCGTAAAGCCGAACTTACTGCCGCTGAAGAAGAAAGATTTACGCCGACATTTATATTTTGTCCACCACCTGGCAAAACAGTACCGTTTCTATCAACAATGGCCATAAGTTCAAAATCAAGTTCTTGGTTATTTGCGCGAACAATAGAAAGCAATGCAGAAGAATCGTTGTTTTCAATAGCTGCTATAACATCTTGGCGTTGGGCAGTTTCATAAGCATAACCATGCAAAGTAACAACCCAATCATCTATAACACGTTGCGCTCCATCGCCAGTGCGAACAAGACTTTCCTCTGTCTGCTTTTTTGAGTTTCTAGAATAAATTTCTATACAGAGAAGTGCAACAACTGCGGAAGCGAACACAACCATACCGCCTAATATTCCCATTAGTTTTGTTGAAATCTGCGTATCACGCTTGGCATTTGTGTCAAAGCGGTCCAACTCTTTTTGTGCCATAAAAGTTTCACTCCTAACCTAGCAAGTAATTTCCACAGTAAAAATTTTACTCAAGTATAAAACATTTAAAAATGTTTGTAAACCTATTAAATATTATGATTCATTTATAGCATATTGTCAAGAAAAGCAAAAAAAATCGTTCATTTCTGTTGAAAGTTACATTTTTTATATTTTTACTTTAAGTTTATTTTAAGAATACGTATTATATATTCTACGAGTCATTAGACCTGTTCGGAACCCCTGTTTCCGCTCAGGTCAACGAGTTTAAAACCGCTAAAATAGCGCGGTTTTAAACATCGCATTTCAAAGTAACCTGTTCTGAAATTGAAGTTTCCGAACAGGTTTATTCATTGAGCGAAAAATCTAGTGTTTGCGTGAAAACCGAGATTCTTCGCCTTTTTGGCTCAGAATGACATGGCAAAATTTTTCAAGTTAATCGAGTATGCTAGACAGTATCTAAGACTATCCATTTTTTAATACGCTAACAAAATCTTCTATTAAATCACTAGATTCTTCAATTCCAACGCTCACACGAATCGTATCGTCAAAAACGCCAGCATCATTCATCTCGTCTTTTGTATTGTGAATATAGAGCGTACTTGCGGGATGTATAACAAGGGTACGAACATCGCCAATATTTGACGCGATTTTAGCATATTTTAAGCTGTTAATAATCTTAAATGCCCGTTCTTTGCTTCCAACTCGCAAAGTCAGTATTCCACCGCCAAAATTTTTAAGTTGATTTTCAGCTATAGTTTTGTAAGGGCTTGTTTCCAAAAGCGGATAACGGACTTCAATTCCTTCAATTTTTGAAATTTCTTTTGCCAACAAATGCGCATTTTCGCAAATTCTATTCATTCGCAAAGCCAAAGTTTCAAGCCCAATTATATTCAAATACGCATTAAATGGAGCAAGACACGCCCCTACTTCTGCGGCAACCTGTTCTCTAAGCCGCACAAGAAACGCTAATTTTCCGTATTTACAAAATGGCGCAAGAGATGGATAACGTTCTTTATCCCAAGAAAATTTTCCTCCGTCAACAACAATTCCGCTTATAGCGTCGCTTGAACCATTTATATATTTTGAGGAAGAATGTATTACAATGTCAGCCCCAAGCGAAAGCGGATTGCACAAATAAGGTGTTGCCGTTGTAGAATCAAGGACAAGCGGAATTGAAAACGAATGAACCGTTTGTGCAACATCGGCAATATCTGTAATTTCCAACGCGGGATTCGAAATCACCTCGCCAAAAACCAACTTTGTTTTTGGAGTAATTGCGTTTTTTATGTTTTCGCTTGAAAATGGATTTATCGTTTTTACGCTGATTCCCAAATTTCGCAAAATTGCAAACAATTCTATTGTTCCGCCATACAAAGTTTTTGACGCAATAACCTCATCCCCAGAAGAAAGAATCGAAAGAAAAGTTTGGGCAATCGCAGACATTCCCGACGCCGTTGCCACCGCTCCAATTCCCTTTTCTAATGCTGCAACACGTTGTTCAAATGCCATAACAGTTGGATTTCCGATTCTTGTATAGGCAAAACCACTAGCTTTATGGGCAAAGATTTTTTCTAATTCTTCCATTGAATCATGTTCAAACGCGCTCACTTGGTTTATAGGCGGAAGCGTTGCTCCATTTGCATAGTGCATTTTACTTCCGTGTAATACAGCAGTTGTAAATTCCATAAAGCGAATTATATAGTTATTTGATAGGAAATGTCAACTTTTCTTTTTTGCAAGCTCATACGAATAAAGACATTCCTTTTTTTCTTGAATTATAAGTCTAAATCCCATAGCATTTTCTAGGCAATCTGTATATAGTTCTTTTGAATCTGGTCTTCCATGCCCACACAACTCACCCATTTTAAGAATACTTACAGAATCCGAATAAGTAAATGCCTGTGGAATATCGTGGGAAGCAAACAAAATGCCTTTTCCGCTAGAAACAAGTTTTTTTAGCAAATTGCACAATTCAATTTGGTAGGGAATATCAAGATAGGTCAACGGTTCGTCTAATAAAATGTAATCTGATTCTTGGGCAATTACCATTGCAAGATAGGCTTTTTGCCGCTCGCCATAAGAAAGCTCCTCTAAAAATCTAAAACGAAAATCCTCAATACCCATTATTTGTATAGCATTATTCACAGCTAAAATATCCGCTTTAGAAAGCACTTTTGAAAATGAAAGCCTAGAATACCGTCCGTGCGACACTAGCGTTTCTACAGTCATTTTGGGAATTGGAACTGACTGCGGAAGATAGGCGACTTTTTTTGCACGTTCATTGTTCGGGATTTTGCGCATATTTAATTCGTCTACAAGGATTGTTCCAAAAAATGATTGTAATCCTAAAATAGACTTAAGTAGCGTTGATTTTCCGCTTCCATTCCGCCCAAGCAAACAATGCAATTTTCCTGATTCAAAATCTAGCTTCGGAATAGAAAGCGCACATTTTTTTCCATAATAAACCGATAAATTTTCAATTTTAATCATAAAGGGCATCTTTAGAAATTCGCTAAAGCGACTTTCTAGAGCTGCCTGCGAGTTTTAAGTCGTTGTAATATCACAACTTAAAACTCGCATTTTCAAAGTTATC
>CALCEK010000142.1 GCA_937900125.1 uncultured Treponema sp.
CTGTTTAATCTGCAAGGGGTTTTTCTTTTTGGGCGATTTTTTGTTCCGCTAGTTCAAAAAGACTTTCTGTTACATCAGAAACTGGCGCAAATGTATGCACAGAAAAAAGTGGTGTATTCATATTTACATAATCTACAAAATGTTTAGCACCTGCACCGCAAACTAAAACGGAATTTTCTGGGTCTATTTGTTTAAGAATTTCTTCGCATGATTTATCTTGAATTTCGTTCAATTTTTCACCGCGCACAAAAAATGAATAAAAATATTCATCATCGCGATTTTCTAAAACGGACAAAACACTTTCTATTGCACTTTTGTATGGATACGCATAGGCGGTAAGTGTATCAATTCCATAAATCGGAATCCCATAAGAAAGCGACAGAGCCTTTAATGTGCTTAAGCCCAAGCGCAAACCTGTAAAAGTTCCAGGACCTAGCGTTAGAGTAGTGTAGTCTAAATCTTTTGCACTAAGCGAAAGTTCAGAAAAAACATAATCAATAGCTGGCAAAAGTTTTTCCGATTGCTTGTTTCCTAAACTCATCGTCACTTTTACATAGTGATTTTCGTCTTTTGCGGCAACCGTTAAAACTTCGGTGGCACAATCTATGGCTAACGCTTTCATATTATTTTAAGATTTCCTTGTTCCAATTTTGAATGTTTATAACTCGATTTTGATTGTTTGTAGAAATTGAAATCCAAATCGTTTTTTTAGGCAGTTCCGATTTTACTTTTTCGCACCATTCCACAACACAAACTCCATCGCCATAAAGCATATCTTCAACGCCCAAATTTATAAAATCTTCTGCGCCATCTAAACGATATACATCCATGTGGTATAGTGGAATTTTGCCTTCGTACTCGCTGATAAGACAAAAAGTTGGACTTGTTACAACATCGTCTACGCCAAGTGATAATGCGATTCCTTTTGTAAGCGTTGTTTTTCCTGCCGCAAGGTCGCCACTCAAAGCAATAACATCGCCCTTTGTTAGATGAGAACCTATTTTTTTTCCTAATTCTATTGTTTCTTCCGCAGAATGAGTTACAAATTCCATAATAAATTAAGGAAGTGCTCCTTTAGATTCCATTGTTGTTATAAATGCTTTTAAGGAATTTTTAATAGGCATTACAGGATAATTTAAGTCTTGCTGAATTGGGTCAATTTGTATAGTTTTTTGTCCAAACGGACTAATTTCAACAGAAAAACTGAGAGGAATCGATACTTGTTGAGAAAGAATTTCAAGGACAGCGGTGGCTCTATATTTATTTATGTAGTAGATGTATCCGTCTTCTTTTGAAATTGATTTAAGTTCAATAACCTTCATATTATCATAGAATAGCGCAAAATTTGATTTAAGGCAACCTTGAAAAACTTAAAACAGCGTTTTTTTGTAATAAGCAAATTTTGTGCGTTCCTCCTCCTAGTTTGTGTATCCGTATGTAAATGCGTATATATCGTTTCTTGTGGAAAGAGGCATTTCCATAAATTTTATGTGAAGAATGTACGTGTTTTCTTCTGAACCGCGTTTTGTTAAAATTATAATTCCGATTCCTTCTTGGGTTTTTACCCCATCAATACTAAATTCAACAAAAACATATTGCCCCTGTTTGATTGGAATGTGGCAGGCTAATCGGCAACCTGTTGCAGATATGTCTTGCAAAATTCCCTTGTGCTGTTTTTCTAGTACATCATATTCTGTGTCGTTTTTCTTTTTTTGAGATTTTTTTGCCGCAGAAAAAGAACATTCAATGTTTGTGTTTACACGCTTTGCCATTCGGCGTTGCATAGGTTTTAGTGTATTTGTAGAAGAAAGAATCATTGCATATTTGCCTTCTTTATATTCTTCATACCGAACAAGGCGACTTATAAGCGCGTAATTTAAATTTCCTCGTGTAGAAAATGTCAAAAGGATTTTTGAAAGTGCTTGGGGGCGAATCTTGCTTGTATAAAATGCAGGAGGAACTTGGATTACCATTCCTTGCGCATTGTTTTCTAAAAGGCTGAATGTCCAATCAATTCCCTCAGAATCCCTAAATTTAAACTCTTGCCCCTCGCTAAGACCTCGTGTAGAAGTTATAAAAAAACTGCTAATCCGCAATTTTTCAAGCTTAAAAAGAAGAGAAAACAAAATTCCCCGCACAGCCTCAACATTTTTTCTAAAAGATGTCTGTTTGTATTCGGAGCGGAAAAGTTCAGAAATCGTATCTTCATCATTTACAAGATATTCAATATTTTTTGCCTTTGTCCGTTTACAAATGTCCCACAAAAGAGCTTGTTCTTCTTCATTTAAATTAGCTTTTTTTGCTAATGCTTGAACATTTTTCTTGGTTGTAGGGTGATTTTTTTGCGCTTCAATATATTTTGTTGAAGAATGAATGCGTTTTATGTTCCGCAAAATAAAGTACAAGGCAAGAAAAAGCCCCACCACAACAATAAATGTGAGAACTATCGTGTACATTACGGGATTCTGACGTGCTGAAAGTGGGGTATTATCCATAATTTCTCCTTTAATCGATATTTTTTAAAGCTACAGAAAGTTGTTCTAAACGAGGTGTTAGTTCATATTCCGCTAAGTCGCCAACAGTAACAGAATCTTGATTTTCCATTGCATCTTTTAAGTCTTTTAAAACGGGGAGCAAGGATTCAAGAAAATCGTTTAATGAATTATCTTCTATAGTAATGGATTTATACAGTTTTGGAAACAATACAGAAAGTCGGGAAATATGGCAAAATTTGTCCATTTCAAAAGCAAGATTCGAAAGAATTTTAGCTCCTTCCTTTTCTTTTCCACTTTGAAGCAAAACGCTTAAATCTAAAAGAGGTTTTTGCGCTTCTAAAATTGAAGCAGAGATGGCTTTAAACTCTGATTTAACTTCTTCTTCCGAAATAACTGAAAGTTCAATTAGGGTAGAGGAATCAAGCGGTGTAGAAATTATAGAATCAAACTTTTCCGCTGAGATTTTTTCTCCATTTAAGGAAATTTCTACAGTTGCAAGGGAACTTTTTTCCGCTTCGGTTTCAAAAGAGGCAAGCACATCGCCTACTGTTTTTTCGTTTTCAAGAGTTATATCAAGTGGATTTCCGTTTACTTTTAGCTGCATATTTTTCCTCATTTGTTATTATTTGAATTTGCGTTGGTAAAATTCGTTATTGTCGTTTGTTGACTTTCAAGACTATTTAAAGTTCCTTCCATTGTTGCGTATTTGTTTTTAAGCTGAGCTTCTTTGTCATCAAGCTGAGTCTGAAGCCGCGTAATTTTTGTGTTTGAGGTTTTGATTTGAGATTCAAGCGAGGCATTTTTTGACGCAATGATTCCTCCCGTCTGAACCCAAGAGGTAAGTTGTTTATCCATTGCAAAACCAATTCCAGAATCCACAATCAAATCGCCATCACTATCATAGCCAAACAATGATTTTATTTCATCAAGATTTCCTTCAAGGGCTTCGTCAAGCTTTTTTTCATCAATTTCAAGATAGCCACGCATTTGTGAAGCATTTACGTTTGTAGAGCCACCATGCGCATTTGTAGAAATTCCAAGCTGGCTCAATAAAGAAATTTCTGTATCTTCCGAATAGCGATAACTGCTTGTTATAATTCGCTGCAACTGACTTTTTCCATTTGTGAGCGTAAAATCGCCCATAAACATTCCAAGTTTTTCTTTTTCCGCATCCTGTTCGTCTTTTGAAAGATAATCTAACTCTGTAATGATTTCTGGCTTGTTTGAAGTAAGAATATTTAATTCCGCAAGAACTTGATTGTATTTTCCTACAAAAGTTATAAGTGCATCTTTTGCGCTTTCTTTGTCGGGATTGATATTTATTGTTGCCGTGCGTTCGGTTTTTTCATGCAAATGGAGCGTTATGTTTGGAATAACATCGTCAATATCATTTGATGGGCGTGTTATAGTGATTCCTTCATATTTGAACACCGCGTCATTAGCCGAAGAAATGGCATGATTTGGCGCGTATCCCAAGTTTGCCGCTGAATTGTACGCTTGTGGAACCGAAATTTGAAGATTTTTACCCGTATTGCTGTTTCTTAAAACGATTCCAGTTGCATTAGGGTAATCTTTTAATTGAATTGTTACCGTTTGATTTCCATCTTCATCACTTTTTATTGCATTTGAGAGAAGCTCTTCTTCCGTTCCATCTGCATTTTTTACAAAAACAAACCTGTCATCCGTTATTGGCGAAAGATTTTCTCTTTGTGTTGCACGAGAATCGGGGAGTGTAGTTTCGCTTTGTTCATTATAAACCGTAACACCCCTAAAAGAAACCGAGCCGACTTCTGGCAATTCAATTTCGCCCGAAAGTGAATTAAGTTCTTCCGTTATATCTTGAACACGAGTGTTTGAAAGCGAAAATGAAATAGTTTGATTTTCATCATCTTTTACTGAACTAGGAATTGGAAGCTCAACTCCAGTCCGCGCAGGAAGCGTAATAGAATCGCCTTCAACAGAAACTCCATTTTTTGAAAGCGGAGGCATTCCTTGTTGTGTCGAAAAATCAGATGTTGAAACAGTCTTAAATGACGATGAATTTGACGAAAAGGCTTTTGCTTCCGATTTTACCGCAGACACCATATCAATCTGCGTTGCGAATTCAAGGGCTTTTTCTTCAAACACCAAGTGATTTTCTTCACCAGTTTTTGTACTTTCTAACAAAAGGGATTTTTTGTTTGCGCTTACACCAATTAAGCTTGCTTTAAGGATTCCATTTCCTCGTTTGTTAAGTGCAGTTACAAAATCGCTTAATTTACCGCCTTTCCAATTAAAATCAATAGTTTTTTCACCAATGGTAAATTTATATTTTCCAGCTTCAACAGTCATAGAGCGGTCAATTTCGCCACTCAAAAATCTATCCGCTGTTGCAGGTTGCACAACATCTATTTTAAAAGAACCATAATCGGCATCGCGTCCCGCATCTACAGTTATGGCATTTTCGTCAGAAGAAGAGGCTAATTTATTGTTGAATGGATTTTCAAAAGAATAAAGCGTTTTTACACTTTCTCTTAATGAAGACATTCGCTGATTTACGTCCCGCCAAGCACTTTGCTGACTCTGATATTTCTCCAGATTAGCTTGCTCACGTTTTAATGGAACGCGCTCAACCTCCATTAAAGATTCTACGAGATCATTGGTTTTGTATTTGTCGGTAACACCCGGTATGCTGATTCCATCTGCCATAAATCCCGCTCTCACCCAAAAACTATAATAAAATAGTCTTAAATCATCTCGTCAAAGAGCAACCCTATAGCGTGCTTCATTTGAATCTGAATTTTTTGCAAATCTTCAGATGGAATTTCGCGGATTACACGATTTGTAGACGGGTCTACTACCTTGACAACGACTTTTCCCAGCTCATCATTCACATTGAACTGAATTTTATGTCCTAAAAACATATCGGAAAGTTTTTGCAATTCCTGAATGCTTTCCTTTGCTTCAGATATGTTTTGACTAATAGTCTGAGAAACTTCAGCTGCACTGCTAGGCAAAGTATTTACCGTTTGTAGTGACGCTTTTGCTAATGTATTTAAGTGGCCATCCATTGCCATCATCTGCCCACTATTACTTATTGTATTCATGGACTTCCCTCCTAAAAAAAAGAGTGGGGAAGGGGGCGCTCCCCTCCCTGCTCCTACGCGCTATTTGTCAAAAAAGATGACATCCAGATCATCCAGACCGGCTGCCAGGGGCTCTGCGCCAAGGGTCCCATCATGGTAGTCCATCCGGGCAATGTGTTCTATCAGGAAGTAAAACCTGAAATGGTCGAAAGGATCTTCAACGAGCACATACTCGGAGGAACTCCTGTCGATGATTTCCTCATGGTAGAAGAGCTTGCAGACGGCGAAAAGATCCACTATGTGGATTCTGCTTTCTATAATAATCAGCTGAGGATGGCGCTGCGCAACTGTGGAAAGATCGACCCTGAAGACATCGATGAGTATGTCGCCAGAGATGGCTATCAGGCTCTTGCAAAGGCACTGTGCGAGATGACTCCTGATGAGGTCATCCAGACAGTGCTCGACTCAGGGCTCAGAGGCCGCGGAGGCGCAGGCTTCCCTACAGGAAAGAAATGGATGTTTGCTTCGGGCAACAGGGGCAAGGTGCAGAAGTACGTAGCCTGCAATGCTGACGAAGGCGACCCGGGCGCATTCATGGACAGATCCATCCTTGAGGGTGACCCTCATTCAGTGC
>CALCEK010000143.1 GCA_937900125.1 uncultured Treponema sp.
AGTTTTATCATTTAAGCATTGCCTCCATAAGTTCATCTACATTGTTATATGTCTTAACAGAATTCGGATTCTTTCTGTATTTTTCAATGAGTTTGTCGCCTTCCTTCATCGCCTTGATTGTCTTGCGGTTTGGTTTTTCAATGCCAATTTCAAAGGGGATTCGGCCTTCGCGTAAAACAGTTTTTGTGAACACATTGTAAAGCCCAGAAACCGACATTCCAATGTAATCGCAAAATTCTGAGATGCCTTTTTTGTCTTCATCGTCTAAAGTGATTGTTAAATTTGCCATAATATACCTCGCTTATGTGTGAATTACACTTAATTATCACACATTTTTCACTACAAAGCAAGTGGGGCTTGCCGACTTTTGAGGGGAGTGCCCCCTCAAAAAAAGCGTATGCGGGCGGTGTGGACGGATTAGGTTTTTTCTTTTTTAAAAAAGCGGGATGTGGAATTTTTTAAGCCAGAAAAGGAATGTGGAAAAAATGTTGGCTTTTTAAAGAAGGTAGGCGGTTTTTTGGAGGGCGGCTAAAGTTTTTTTAGAAAAAACGAAAATCCCCAACGGAATTTTAAAAACGGCGCAGGGGACATTCGGAAAGTTTTATTTTGTCGCACAATTCTGCCATATTTGTTGAGGCAAAATAGTCGGCTAAAACTTCGACTGTAACGCGGGCAGCGGGGCCGATTTGGATTTCCTCAAAAAGATTTGCATAAGGAATTGAAAGCTCGGCACAAACGCGGCGCAAATTTAAAATGTAATATTTTTTGATATTTGTTTCTTCCACAAAAAAATGCGGCTCGCCCAAAAACTCGTTCACGTTGTACGGGAGCGAAACCAAGCGATATTCTTTTTCGCTTATAAATGACGGGTGCTTAAAAAGCGGCGAACTTGTTACCAAAAGATTAAAAGTTTCCCGAATTTGCGCAGCAGAAGCGGCGTGGCTATTTTTTGCCAAAAAAATTAAATCTTGGACAATCGGGTGGTCGTCGCAACTTTTAGAATAATTCACTCGGCAAAGCGGCGCGTGTCCCGCCTCCCCTACCCGCGAAAGCAATTCCCGATTAAACGCAATGCAAACGCCCAAACCATTTTTTGCGTATCTTGCCCACTGCGAAGCGTCATCGGAATATTCGCTAAAACAAGAAGCGTAACTTGAAAGTTTTTCAAAATCCTTTAGATTTTCCGCAAACAGTTTTTCCAGTTCCGCCTGCTCAGTCGCGTTCAATTTTTTCTTGACGGCAGATTTTAACTCGCGCACAAAATATTGCATTTCTTGGCTGTCATTCATTCTGCGCAAATTCCAAAGCCAAATTTCGCCATTTGTGATAATTCCGCGCATGGCATTAAAATCCGTGTAATGATACAATCTTTCCAAGGTATCCGACATTCTTTTATGATACCCGATTTTTTGTCAAAACTCAAATTTTTTTTGTTTGGGAAATGATGGTTTGGGCGTCGCCCGACTTTAAAAACACCGCGCAAAATTTCCAAAAGATTTTAAGGTGGCAAAAAACAAAATCCGCATTTTCACGGTCGCCGCCCCTAATTCCTCGCTTAAAGATTCCTTGTTTCCACAAAAATCGACTGCAATTTTCAAAAATTGTAAAAATCGAATTTCAATTTCTAGTATAAAAGTAGCTGTTTTTAAAAACAGAAAAATCCAAACATCTTTTATAGGAGAAATTATGAAAAAATCGTTTAGAACATTTTGTAAACTTGCAACATTTGTGTGTTTTTCGCTACTAGCCCTACTAACCTCTTGTGCGCAAAACCTTGAGGCAATTTCAGAAGAACAAATCCAAAAATCCGATGAAGAATTAACAAAAGAATCAGAAGTGCAAGAATCCGCTACAGAAGAATCAGACGCAAAAGAATCAGAATCAGAAGAAAACACGGCAGATTCAAATGACGAACAAAATCAAAAACAGCAGGAACAAACGGAAAGTGTGGAAGTTTTTTGCGACATAGAAGAAGTTTCGCAAAAAAACGAAACGCTTTTGCATACAATAACTTTTGAAGCGGAAGAAGGTTTTACAAAAAGTCGGTCTTATAAAAAAGAAAGTACGCTAACGGGCAAAACTTGCACCATAGAACTTACGGGCGGAAACGTTTCTGCCACAGGAAAAATCCAAGGGGAACAGTCGCTTTTGCTTCGCGTTTACGAAGAAGAAACGCCCATTAGCGCAAAAGTCATTCCGACACTCGAAAGCTCGCACAAAGACATTTGCAAAATCGATTTTGACGCAAAGTTAGATTTTCCTTCAAAGACATCAGCAAAAGCAAAAAAAACAACAAATCTTACACTAACGGTTAGCTGCAAAACAGAAAGCGGCGCACTCCTTGCCGAAAAAAATATCGACCTTAGCCAAAGTGTGCAAAGCTATTGCCTTGAGTTTCCAAAAGTCAACACCGTAATTCTAAACTTTACGGCAAAATCAAACACAAACACGGCCTCCGACGCAATTTTAGACAACATTCATTTGTATGCAAATTAAAATTTAAAATATTCAGGGGATTTTTATGTGGGTGGGGAGATGGGGGGATTTGGTTTTTAAATTTTAGAGGAAATGTCAAAAAAAAAGAAGGCAGGGAAAAGTTCAAGAACGGCGGGCGAAAAACTGTTTTACAAGAATTTTACATTTTACAAAAAA
>CALCEK010000144.1 GCA_937900125.1 uncultured Treponema sp.
GCGAAAAAGGCAACAAGAAGGCGAAGAATTTAATCCTGTTCAAGAAAGAAAATTGATTGTCGCCAAACAGAGAAATGGTCCGATTGGCGATGTAGATTTGTTTTTTATTCCAAGTTACACAAAATTCGTCAATAAAGAAAAGGAACAAAATCCTTAAAAGTTTCCCCCGCTTGTTTTACGGGGGATGCCTTTATTTTTCACTTGCGGAACTTGATTTTATTTCCGTGATTGCGGTCAAATCACTTACGTTAAGAAGCACAGTTTGCCCTGATTCTGAAGTTACAATGATTCCTTTATTTGCCACAGTAATCGGGGTTTCTTTTGTTACGCTTACAGGACTCTTTAATTTTAAGGTCAATTTGCTATCGTATTTTGCAACAACCCATTTTCCATTGTCAGCTATTACGCAGTAGAAATCATCACCATTTTGTACAAGCACTGAATCTGGAGAAAGAGTTTCGTTGCTTTCGGCTTGAATTTCCATTCTGTTTGAATCGAGCAAACATAATTTTATCGCGCTGTTTTTACCGCCTTCTTCACCGCAAATTGCAATGTACATTAATTCACCTTTTACGGTGTTTTCGCCAGCAGCAGCATTGCCTGTTTGACCAACTTCAACCTCATGAGCAACTGGATAAACTGTTCTTCCACGTATAACATTTACAGGAGATTCTCGGATAATGTCTCCAGTAGTTGCATTTACTCTAACTAAACCACTCAACTGAGAAGAATTATCTGTAAGTGCAAGTCCTATAACTGCATTTTGTCTATCGGCTTCTGCTAAAGCTTCTTGTAAAAGTTTCTGTTTGTCTTTTGCTATTTCTGTTCTTTCATCTTGAGCTTCTGATTGTTTTTTATCAGCAATAGCTTGAGCGTCTTCTGCTTCTTGACGAGCATTGTCAGCTTCAGACTGGGCTTTATCAGCTTCTTCTTGGGCTTTGTCAGCATCAGATTTAGCTTTGTCTGCTTCTTCTTTTGACTTGTCAGCGTCAGATTGAGCTTTATCAGCATCAGATTTAGCTTTGTCAGCTTCTGATTGGGCTTTATCAGCTTCTGATTGAGCTTTATCAGCTTCTGATTGAGCTTTATCAGCTTCTTGTTTAGCTTTATCTGCTTCTTCTTGGGCTTTTTGAGCTGCTTCTTGCTTTGCTTTATCATCTGAATTTGCTTGAGCGTCTTGTTTAGCTTTATCAGCATCTGCTTGAGCTTTATCAGCATCTTGTTTAGCTTTGTCAGCTTCAGATTGAGCTTTGTCAGCATCTTGTTTAGCTTTGTCAGCGTCAGATTGAGCTTTGTCGGCATCTTGTTTAGCTTTGTCAGCTTCTGATTGAGAATTATCAGCATCTTGTTTAGCTTTGTCAGCGTCAGATTGGGCTTTGTCAGCATCAGATTTAGCTTTGTCAGCGTCAGATTGTGCTTTATTTGCGTCAGATTGAGCTTTGTCAGCATCTTGTTTAGCTTTGTCAGCATCAGATTTTGCCTTGTCTGCATCTTCTTGAGCTTTGTCAGCTCTATCAGAAGCGTCTTGTGCTTTATCTGAATAAGCGTCAGCTTCTCGTTCTTTTAAGTCAGTCATATTAACACGTTCATCAATACCTTTATCATCTTCTTCTTGCATTGAATTTATGACATCTTTATCAGAGATAACGCTTGTGTCAACTGTAGAAAGTCCTCCATTTAAATCAAAAAGAGGAATTACAATTTGAGAATTTCCTGGCCATTCATCCCAACGAGTGCTTAGACCACATTTATTTGAATCGAGATTATTCAAAACGACTGTTTTATATTTATTTTGAAAATCAGAATATCTTCCTCTATAAACAGCATTATAAACAGTAACAAAAGTAGCTAATGTAGAAGCATCAGAAGCTGAATATCCGTATGCACTAGATAAATATCCTGCAATAATACGTCGCAAGTTACGAATATGGTCTACTGTTGCGTTTTCGTTAATTAAAAGTATGTCGGCATCAAGTTTTTCTTGTGTAGAAGGATCAACTGCATGGATTACAGTATATTTTTCACCTCGTCCATAAGTTGCATTTGTTGTTATATCAGCTGCACTAACACGTCTACCAAGATTTACACCAATTCCTCTAATTGCATCCGCAGTTTCTATAACTGCGTGCGGACCTGTATAGTTTTCAAATTGAATAACTTCACCATTTGTAGTTCTAAGTTCGTTTTCATCAACGGAAATTGCTCCCGCTGAACTAAGCAAAAAAGAAGCTACAAGGGCTACGGAAAATACTTTTCTTTGAATTTTCATAAATCCCCCAATACTTACATTTAATCTGCTTTTATTTATTATAGAACAGATTTTCACTTTGCGGGAATTATACCATTTACGAATGGAAAAAAAAAGTAGAAAAGCCTAAAAACTTTACTCTTTTAGTGGGATTTTTAGCTTTTTTAAAGATTTACAATTTAATCTGGAGGAATTTTTCTAGGGTCTTTCTTGCATACACTTGCGTTGTTTTGCTGTATTGAGAACCCATCAATAACATAAGCAATTCTCTTCCTTGATTAAAGAACGAAGGGCGACCCATTGCGCGACAAATGTTAAAGTTTGCATCACAAATTTCTTGTAAAAGCGGGGCATCGCGGCGCATTGTGTTAGCTCTTTTGTACAAAGCCTTTAAAACTTCGCCGTCAGAATCAAAAGCTAAATCTTTTACACAAGAAATTAGAGTCAAAAGCAACTCTCGGTTTTGAACACGAGAAATAAGATTTGCAAAGTAGGGGACAAATGCGGTGTTTCCGCTTAAAGCGCAAAGCCGAACTACAGTTTGCGAATACGTTATGTCGTTTACAAAATACGGCTCTCGCACTGCCGAATATCCCGCTCCCATAATCCAATCGGAAGTTAGATTTTCAAGCTCGTTTTGTAAAATAAAAAGCCAACTTTGTTCATCTTGAGCTTTTGCGCCTTTTAAAAAGCCTTGTCGCATTTTTTTTTCAAGTTCTAGTGAAATTGCCCTGCCGTTTAAGTCTGAAGATGGTAAATAATTTTCTACAGCGGGAACGGAGTAAAACGATATTTTCTTTGGGGAAAAACTTGATTCTTTTTGCGTATTTTCCCCTGGTGTTTGCCGAAGCCTAAATGCCTCAATCACCCAATCATTTGTACACAATGCAAGATAGCCAGAATCAGTGGGAAAAACAAAATTCCACTTTTTTTCAGAATCAAGTTTTGCTTCCCAAATTGCACTTCCTTCCTCGTCATAACAAGTTGCAAGCGCGGGGGATGCCAAAACAAGTCCTTGATTTGTCATTCCTCTGAAAATAGTCTTAAATGCTGTGTATTGCGTTTTAAATGAAAAAAGAATCGTGCCATCGTCCGCAGAAATGCCGATTATGCTTCCTGAATTTCCGCTTAAAACGTAAAGAATTTCATCTGTAACGCCCTCGGTTATAAGTTCACAAGCAGTGTTTCCCAAACCGCCTGTTCCAGCGCGGATTGCCCAACGGGAATAAGTTTCGCCTTTTTTTTCTGAACAAAGTCCAACGCTTCCGTCCGCAAAAGAAAGGGCAACTCCCGTAGAAAGCGTTTTTGCGTCAACCACTTTTCCTGCAAAAATGATTTCTTCGCTCATTGCACCAAAAGGATTTAGTGTAACACCAACGCTTTTTCCGTCAACGGTTTTATTTAAAAATACCAAAAGCGAGCCATCGTTCAATTCTGTAATTGGAATACTTGTGTTTTGTTCTTTTAAAGAAACATTCCATTTGCAATTTCCCCTTATACTGTAGCAGGCGATATTTTCAGAACCGCGAACAAAAACTCTGCCGTCGCGTCCAGGAAGTGGGGCTTCTGTAACGGAAAAACCTGTTCGGCTAGTCCAAAGCAAAAGTCCGCCTGGATTTAACAGATTCAAATCGCCATCGCGACTTATAAGATAGAGCAAATCCGCTTCGCCAACAGAAATAAGCGGTTTTAGGCGACTTGTAAATCGCCTTTGCCAAAGAACAGTTCCTTCTTCGTTTATTAAACAAACGATTTTTCCTTCGTCAACGGTAACATAACCAAAACTGTTTCTTACTGGCTGGCACAAAACATTTCCATTTAAAACAGTTGTCCAGCTCGGCTCAACTTTTGAAACCGTTATGGCGGGAATTGCCGCAAGGCTGAACGAAAATCTCAGCAGCCTCGGCAGTAAAATAATGAGGCGCTGATCCTTCACCTCGCAGGTGATTTTTTGATCCTCCAGCGTCGCGTACGCGTTTTTGACCTTTGCTCCCTCCGGGATGGCTACGGAAAGACGGATATCCAGCACGGGCAGGGTTTCCCGAAGCGGGCGCTCGCCCGTTTCATTGACCAGATGAATCAGACGTTTGTGTTCCCGCGCAAAAGCGGTCATGTGAATCGTGGAAGGCCCGTTGACTTCCACATCACGGCGCCCCAGCAGCGCATCCGCCAGATTGCCCAGCAGATGATAATGATCGTAAAGCTTGTATTCCCGGATCAGGTCCGTCAGAGAGAAG
>CALCEK010000145.1 GCA_937900125.1 uncultured Treponema sp.
AAAAATGTTTTGCAATTTTGTCCTTTTTAGGCTTGCAAAAAACACATAAGTGGCTTTTTTATTTTCAATAAAGAATGATACAAAGAAAAAATCCTCCAATTTCGAAAACAGTCAGCAACTAATTAGTAGAAAAACAAATATCCCAGGAGGCAAATATCACCATAAAGGCGTATGAGTAATTGTGACAAATGCCGAAATTAAAAAAATCCTGCCATATTCCGAAAAAATTCAGCAATTGAGTAGTAGAGGGACAAATATTCTACCAGGAAAATATGACCATATTCAGAGAGCAGATTTTTGACGGAATGTAACAAAAATTAAATAACCGTCAAAAAAGCGTGCAGATTTCAAAAAAAGTCATCAATGAGTACTGAAGAAGGAAATTATTCTCGAGCATTAGAATTTTTAGACAATATTCCATTAAATACACTGCTGAGCCAACATGCTACATACAGGAATTATTTATCTGGGATGGCATATGATCAGGGGCTAAGAGGAAATGATATTGAAGAATATGTAGAAGAGAAAATTAGAACGTTTGACTTGTTCATTCTCAATCTCCAAAATGGCAATAATGAATGGGATGGGAATTTATTATGAATGGTGCCAGAAAAACAGTAATTATTATCAGTCTGATAATGTCTCCTATAGTAATAATCCTTATTGTTTTTTTATTAAGGGTATTTGTAATCAGAAAAGTTGTAATCGATGAATATTCACCTGATAATAAATATCATATAGTAATTTCAGAAATTGGTCAGTCAAAATGGCCGTTTGGAGAGTCCAATTGTCAGATAAAATTAAAAAATGGAATACAATGCGCTATGAAATTTGACGTAAAGCAATTTATTGGTGAACAATTTTGGAAACGCTTCTTTATTATGTTTTTTGGCATTCTTTTGATGGGGGCGTTTTTGTCGATTTTGCGGCTGATTGGCTGGGGGCTTGACCCGTACACTTTTCAAAATGACATCGTTCGGCGCAGAATCGGCTGGACGTTAGGGAATTGGAACTTACTTTTTAACGCTGCCCTTTTTGTTTTTGTGATAATTTTTAATCGCAAACTAATCGGGCTGGGAACGCTTGTAAACTGGGTGATGATTGGCTATTCGATGGATTTTTTCACTTGGGTTTGGAACAAGTTACCCGCGTTTTTGCAACTCTTTTCTGACGAGCGTTTTTTGTGGGCGAAAATTTGCATTTTTATTCTTTCAATTTTGGGCTTTGTTATAAGTGCCTCTTTTTATATGAATGCGGATATGGGACTTTCGCCCTACGATGCTTTTGCCTACATTTTAGGTCACGCAATAAAGAAAATTCCTTTTTTTATTACAAGAATTTGTTACGACCTTTTGGCAATAGTGGTGGGGCTTGCTGTTGCGTTCGGCACGGATATTCCTACAAGTCCTGCGTGGATTAGCTCTGTGATTATGGCATTTCTTTTGGGACCTACGATTCAAATTGTCGGGAATTTTATGAACAAGTACGTTTTAAAATTACAAAAAACTCAAGCCTGCTAATTTTTTTGTGGCGAGAAATTTTTACGATGAATTTTTGTCTTTTAAAAAAAACGGGATTTTTTGTCGCAACATTTTTTCTTATTGCTGAATTTTCTTCTTGCAAAAAGAAAACTGATTCTTCAAAAACGGTTCAGGCTTTGGGGACTATTTGTACAATTCAATTATACGAAAACGCTTCCGACGCTTTGTATGCTGAACTTTTTAATCGGCTTTTCCAAATTGAATCTGAGTTTTCAGTACAAAATCCAGATTCGGAACTTAGCCGAGTAAATGCCGCTAGTGGAAAAAATGCGGTGTTTGTCGGTCAAGATGTTGCTTTTGTTTTGCAAACTGCACTTGATGTTGCGCAAAAATCTGACGGAGCTTTTGACCCAACCATTGGACCGCTTGTAAATTTATGGGGAATCAATACAGAAAATGCGCACGTTCCCGCGCAACAAGAAATTGAAAACGCAAAATCTTTGGTAAATTGGCGCAATGTCGATTTTTCTTTAACTCAAAATGGCGCAGAAGTGTTTTTGCAAAAAGAAGGAATGGCTTTGGATTTAGGCGGAATTGCAAAAGGTTTTGCCGCAGACGAACTTGCAAAAATCCTAAAAGAAAAAAAAGTTTCTTACGCACTAATCAATTTAGGGGGAAACGTTTTTGCATTCGGAAACAAAAAATCAAATGCAAACTGGAAAATCGGAATCAGAAATCCATTTGCCACCCAAGCGGACGTGGCTCTTGTTTTAGAGCTTGGGGGCGACGCTTCCGTTGTAACAAGTGGCAGTTACGAACGATTTTTTGAGCAAGACGGAAAACTATATCACCATATTCTTGACCCGCGCACGGGGTATCCTTGCGAAAGCGGTTTTGAAAGTGTAAGCATAATTTTGCCTTCTTCACTTTTTGCCGATGCTTTTAGTACAACGGCTTTTGTTTTGGGGGATTCTGATTTTTGGGCGCGATTTGATTGTGAGGCGATTTTTATAAAAAGCGATGGGCGAGTAATTGCCTCTTCTTCATTACAAAATAAGCTTTCTGTTTTTGACCCACATTTTTCAGAATGTGAATTTAGAAATTAAGGGCATCTCGAAAAAATCGTTTTAAATAATTTTTTTTTGAGATGCCGTCGAGTTCTAAGTCGTTGAAATACAACAACTTAGAACATCGCATTTTCAAAGTTACCTCTAAAAATTGCAATTTTTAGAGATTCCCTTAACGATTTACGCTTACAACTTTACCCCAAAGCGTTTCCATCATTGCATCTTCAGTTTGAATTGTCTTTTGATTTGCTTCGTAGGCACGATTTACTTCAATCATTTGAACCATCTCGTTTACAACATTTACATTGCTTGTTTCGGTATAGCCTTGCAAAAGTCTAGGACGTTCATTGCCCTCTGCTATGTGATATTCGCCTGAAATTTCATTTGTATTCCAAAGCGATGAACCTTGTTTCTTTAAATATCGTTCATTGTCAAAACGAACAAGTTTTAGGCGGTCAACAAAGGTGTTGTCCTCTTTTGTGTAAATCATTCCGTCTTCGTTTGCAAAAAAATCACTATCGGGAACAGAAATTGGACCATTTTCGCCTAGCACGGGGTAGCCTTCTTTTGTGAGCAAAAGCCCTTCTTTTCCGCGCATAAAGTTTCCATTTCTTGTAAACCGCTCCCCATCTGGTGTTTGGACTACAAAAAATCCTTCCCCGCTCAAAGCCATATCAGTGCTTGTTTCTGTTGATTTGAATGAACCTTGGTCAAAATCAGTATATAGTTCGTTTGTTTCTACTCCCAATCCTAATTTTCCGATTATTGGAGCTACGTCCGCAGAACCAAAGGCTGTGTGGTATACACCGTCTGCCTGTGTTCGGCGCAATAAAAGTTCAGAAAAAGACTTGCTTACTGGAATGTCTTTTTTGAATCCCGTTGTGTCAACATTTGCGAGATTGTTTGAAATTGCGTCTAAGCGATTTTGTTGGGCATTCATTCCGCTTGCACCGATGTACCAGCCTCTAATCATATACACCTCATTTTTTTTGTTTAGACCTGTTTTAAAATGAATATTTTTAACAGTTCTAGGGAAAATCTAAAAATAACATTTTTTAAGTTCTTAGAGATTCCACTTACTTGAATATCGGAAAATCAAAATAGAATTTTAGCAACAATGAAAAAAATCTTGCATTTTCGCCTACTATGCCGTTGCCCAAATGACAGGCAAATTTTGCGTCCCACTAGAATTTTTTACCATTTATTTATAGTGAAAATTCTTGTTTTATTGGAAAAATGAATTATACTTATAAATTATGGAGCGAGAGGGGTTGTATCGAATGTATAAAAAAACACCATATTTGTTTGCATTTTTAACTTTTTTTTTCGTTCCATTTTTTGTAAAAGCTGAAGGTCTTGAACTTTCGGAAGAAGAGTTGCGCTTTATAAGTGAACACCCCGTTCTTGATGTTGTATGCGATTCTTCTTTTCCCCCATTTGAGTACATCGACAAAAACTCAGTTACACAAGGATATGAAGGAATCAACATAAGCCTTTTAAATAAAGCGGCGGGACTTTTGGGAATCAAGTTAAATTATATTCCTACAAAAAATTATGATGAATCGATTTTGTATTTTAAAGAGCAAAAAGCGGATATTATTACAGGCTATCTTACGCAATTAGGTGATTTTACAGATTTTGAGCTTTCAAATCCCTTGTACAAAATTAGCTTTTATTTAGTTACGCGAATCGGTTACAAAATTACCGAAGGGGACACAATTGCCCTTCCGTTGCTTGGTGGCGAAGAGTTAAACGAAATTTATGCTCGTTTTCCAAAAGAAAAATACAATTACGTTTTTTATGAAAATTCGCAAAAGGTTCTTTCTAGTTTTCAAAAAGGAAAAAGCAATGCAATAATTGTAAATCAAATGGAATTAGATGATTTTTCGGGACTTTCAAGATTTTCTGTAGATGATATTCACGCGGATTATGTTCAAAGAATCGCGTTTAATTCTTCGCTAAAAGAGGCAGAAAAACTTTTTGACAAGGCATTTGCTTCTTTTTCCGCCGATGAGTTTAATTCAATCGTTTATGTAAATTTAATGCGCCGCCATTATTATTCTGCAACGCAAGAAAGTTCAAAACAATACGCATATTTGGCACTTTTATACGGAATAATAATTATTGTTGTGGTTTCAGCGATTATTTTTATAGCGATTTCGGTGCTTTCTCACAAAAATGTAAGTTCAATAGAAAAAGATGAAGTTACTGGTTTGCCGACTTTTTCAAAGTTCCGCCACGATGTTCGTTTTGTCTTAAATCAAGCTGAAAAAAATGAATATATGCTTTTAACTGTTGACATTGATGATTTTAAGTTTATAAACAACAGTTATGGTTTTAACAAAGGGAATCTCATTTTGTTGGAACTTGGAACGTATTTTTCTGAGTGTATTGGAAAGCAAGGCTATGTTTGCCGTTTTTACGCCGACACTTTTGTGTTTTTTACTCGAAAAATGGATTTTTTCCAAATTGAAGATTTTGTTTATAATCTTACAAACGTCAATTCTCTTATAGAAAAATTTTTGCCTGAACATTACGAACTTTCTTTTAGCACAAGCGTTTATTATATTGACGACCCGCAAATGGATATTACAAATATGATTGACAGGGCGAATATGGCTCGGCATCTAAAAGAAGGCAATTTTGCAACTCAGCGTGTCATTGAATATACAAAAGAAATGGACGATTCTATCGAATGGAATCGCGAAATTACTATGTCAATGAATAATGCCTTTGAAAACAACGAATTTGAAGTTTTCTTTCAGCCGAAATATTCGTTTTCTAATGAAAAAATTATGGGTGCAGAAGCTTTAATTCGCTGGGATTCGCCTGAAAAAGGACTTTTACCGCCAGACCGATTTGTTCCGCTTTTTGAGCGAAATGGATTTATACAAAAAATTGACCTTTATGTTTTTGAAACAGTTTGCAAATTTTTACAGAATTGGGCACACGCTTCTGAAAAAGGAGATTGCCCTCACCCGCTAACAATTTCTTTTAATCTTTCGCGCAATCACCTTTACAATCCTAACTTAATAAAAGATTTGTGTCTTATTAAGGACAAATATGATATTGGTCCCAACCGATTAGAAGTAGAACTTACCGAAAGTATAATGTTTGATAATCAAAAACGACTCATTCACGTGATGAATCAAATAAAAGCAGCGGGCTATTCCATTTCTGTAGATGATTTTGGTTCAGGTTATTCATCGTTAAATCTTTTAAAAGATATTCCCGCTGACGTTTTAAAACTTGATAAAGGTTTTCTTTCAAATGTGCCATCAAACGAAAAAGAAAACACCATAATTTCTTCTGTAATCGATATGTCTAAACGCTTAAAAATGACAACTGTTGCAGAAGGCGTTGAAACTGGACCTCAAGCAAGACTTTTGATGGATATGGGCTGTGATATAGCGCAAGGATATTACTATTCAAAACCAATTCGGCAGTCTGAATATTACGCGCTACTTTCTAAAGAATATATTGAATCTAATGAAACTTAAATTTTTGTTGCAAAATAGCAAATCCTCATTTATAATATAATTACTTGCTGCACGGAGGAATAAAATGGCAGAACAGAAAATCGATGATGCGAGAGTGCTTTCCATTATTTTGGGTGGTGGAAAAGGAACAAGATTATATCCATTAACAAAAGAACGCTCTAAACCAGCTGTTCCTTTTGGAGGAAAATATCGAATTGTTGATATTCCAATTTCAAATTGTATAAATAGCGGTTATAAAAAAATATATCTTCTTACACAATTTAATTCGGCATCTTTGCACTTACACATTATCAATTCTTACAACTTTGACCGTTTTAGCCAAGGTTTTGTTGAAATTCTTGCGGCTGAACAAACACTTGAACATTCTGGTTGGTATGAAGGAACTGCGGATGCTGTTCGCAAAAATCTTTCTCATTTTCATCGGCAAAAACCAACTCACTATATAATTCTTTCGGGCGACCAGTTGTATCGAATGGATTTAAAGGAATTTATGGCTGCTCATATTGCTTCTGGAGCTGACATAACAATTGCGGCAAAAGCTGTCAACCGCGAAGATGCTACAGGCTTTGGCATTATGAAAGTTGACGATTCAAACCAAATTACTGCTTTTAAAGAAAAACCCGCAAGAGATTTAAATATTGATGATTGGAAGATTCCTGAAAAATCTCGTGGCGCAGACTTACCTGCAAATCTTGAATATCTTGCTTCTATGGGTATTTACATTTTCAATGCAGAAACTATGGATGAAATGCTTGACAATGATTTTAATGACTTTGGAAAAGAAATTATTCCAATGGCAATTAAAAATAAAAAAGTTGCAAGCTATATTTTCAATGATTATTGGGAAGACATCGGTACAATTCGCTCATTCTACGAGGCAACTTTGGACTTAACAAAACCTGTTCCAAGTTTTAATTTCTATGACGAAGATAAACCAATTTACACTCACATGCGCAATTTGCCACCGAGCAAAATTAACAATGCAAATATGACTTCTTCACTTGCAAGCGAAGGCTGTGTAATTACAAATTCTCGGCTTGAACGTTCAGTTATCGGTGTGCGCTCAATTATAAATGATGGTTGCGATTTGAATGGTGTTATTATGATGGGAGCTGATTATTATGAAAATGACTCTGATAAAACAGAAAATGCTTCAAACAAAACACCTAGTATTGGAATCGGAAAGAATTGCAAAATAAATCGCGCAATCATCGATAAAAATGCAAGAATCGGAGATAATTGTTGTATAAATGTAAATGGCAAAAATTATGAAGATGGCGACCACGGCTTATTCTATAGTTCAGATGGAATTATAATAATTAGGCGCGGAGCTGTTATTCCTTCTGGAACAGTAATTTAAAACTTAAAGTAACACACAAAGCGCATCTAAAAAGGTGCGCTTTTTTTATTTAGACAAAAATTCGTTTAGCAATTTGTAAGCTTCAACAATTTGTTGCGTTTTATCCGTTGCAATTTTTTTCAAAACCGCATTATCTTCGTAGCGGTCGGGATGAAAATATTTTAGTTTTTCTTTGTATGCTTTTTTTACGTCATCAAGAGAATCTGTTGTGCGCAAATCAAGCAAGCGGTAGGCATTTGAAACTTCGGGAGTAATTGTTTTGTAAATATAGTAATGTTTGCTGATTTTTGGTTTTTGGTGTTTTACTTTTGCCTGTTCAGTTTTTTCAGATTCATTTTTGTAAAAAAAAGAGTCCTCCCCCGCACTCGAACTTTTTAAAGGATTTGATTCTTGATTTTTTTTAGGCGATTCTTTTTTTAAAACATTTTCGTCATTCGTTTTAAAATCCCCTTCGGAATCCACTTTTATAAAACGAATTTCGCCAGCTTCTAGCGTTTCGTTTAAAAGTTCGCCCAAGCGGTCATACATTGTCGTCATCAGAATCCTCCTTAAAGCCCCATTCGGAAAGTTTTCGTTGCAGCGTTTTTCTGCCAATGCCCAAAATGTCCGCCGTTTTACTTTTATTGTTTCGATTTGCGGCAAGATTTTCTTGAATTAGAATTTTTTGCGCCTCCTCAAGCGGAATTCCCAAAGGAATCTGAATGGAATCTGATTTTGTACTTTGTGAAATGCTTGGAGGAAGGTCATCAAGTGTAATTTCGTTTCCGCTGCACATGACAACGGCACTTTCCATGCAATTTCTTAGCTCGCGAATGTTGCCTGGCCAATTGTATTTAAACAACGCGGCTTTTGCCCTGCCTTCTACGCCAACAATTTCCTTGTTATTTTCAGCATTAAATTCATTTAAAAACGCATTTATCAAAAGCGGAATGTCATCTTTTCGTTCTCTGAGTGGCGGAACTTGTATGTGAATCACATTTAGGCGATAATAAAGGTCTTCTCTAAAAAGCCCATTTTTT